>JBJTRR010000047.1:0-9478 GCA_046076185.1 bacterium
GCCATTTGGGGTAACGACAGCTTCCATAAAACCGATCGCGGCCACGGCATCAAAAGCATTTCCGCCCTGTCGCAGCATGGCAGCACCAGCCTCGGCTGCGAAGGGATTGGTCGCCACACAGACAGCTTTGGCTGTGGCCGATTTGGCAATTGCTTTTTCCTGAAACATATTCAGTGGCCTCTGGATTGAATTTTGCCAGTATCAGGTCAATTTTCGGAAAGCACTTTTCAGCCCTCGCCGGCTTCCACTTTCGTTGACTTAAGCCGAGCCAGCATCAGGGCCATTTCACGAGGCAGGTGGCGGGCACCAATGAACATCACCAGGCCTGAGAGAAAGACGGATGGAACCGTAATTAAGAGGCCGGCAGTCAGGTTCCTCAGCGTTTTGCCATCAGCTTGTGGCGTAGGCGAGGCGCCGATGGATTCAAAAGCCTGCCCCAGGGCTGACTGCATGACTTCCGGATCGCCAAAGAGGTCGGAAATGTAGCCAACCAGAGGGTTTGACCAGATATCGCCCAGAAAATGGATGGTGAAGAGAGTGACGGCAAAGGCCACTGCCCGCAGGTTCGGTGGTGTGACATTGGCGATCACCGCATTACAGGGGCCAATATTCATGAAAAGCAGCATGATCGAGAAAAACATGCCACCCAGAATATATACCTTGGTTGTTGAAAGAATCGCCACCAGCATGAACGGTATCGCCAGCCAAAGGGCAATGCCTGGCAAAAGAAACAGCCATTGCGGCTTTTTGCCACTGAGCCTGTCGGCTGCAAAACCGCTGGCCATCATGCCCACCAGTGAACCAATTGCGGTGATCATGCCAAGCGAGGATGTGGCCTGAACTTTCTCAAAATGCCTGACATCCGTAAGAAAAGTCGCCATCCAGAGGCCAAGGGCACCCACCGCGAAGGTTGACATGGCCATGCCCAGCACGGCGTAATTGAATGAAGAATTGACAAGCAGGTCGCGGTAATCAAGCCGGCTTGCACCATGTTTCTCTGCCGCTTTAAGCTTATCCGCCGAGACGCCTTCGCTGGCGCCACGGATGGGCTCTGGCAGAAACAGTGCCCATATGGCCGCAATTAACCCAGGCACACCTGAGATCAGAAATGCCATTCGCCAGCCTTCAAAGCCCGGAATGATATTGCCGCCGTGCTTGGCCACCAGGCCGCCGAATATCATACCAATGGCACCGCCTAATGGAATTGCCAGCGAGAAATTTGCCATGACACGGGATCGGCTGGATCGTGCAAAGACATCGGCCAGCAGCGTCGGGGCCAGCACGCCATAAGTCGCTTCACCAATACCAAGAAAGGCTCGAGCCAGCGCCACATGGCCTGCCGTGTCGGCCAGTGCCGTGCCCACAGTGGCCAGGCTCCACACGCCCACGCCCAAGGCCAATAGCCAGGTACGGCGAAATCGATCGCCCGCCCAGCCCATAAACGGGCTGAATGCCGAATAGCTGATGAGAAAATAAGTGCCCAGAAGGCCAGCCTGAGTGTCGCTCATGCTGAACGTCTTCTGAATGTCAGAGAGAACGGCATTCAGCACATAACGATCAACATAGTCGATCAGATTCATGAAAAACAGGACGGCGAACATGTGTCTGGCGAACGACCGGCTGACCAGCGATTCTTCCGTGGTATTGGCCAGGCCCGCAGATTCGACAATCGGCATCATGTTCTGCAAGTTCCTGTTCTTTAATTCTTGAAGTTGTCGTCGCAGGATTTCAGCCGATAATCCGGCCCAGGATAGATTCCAGCATATCACGACCGGCAAGATTCGTCAGGTATTTTGCAGGAATTCCTGATTCGCCCCAGCAAGCACCGGCAATCTGCCCGCAAATGGCGCCCGTGGTGTCGGCATCATCGCCCAGATTCACGGCACAAAGCACCGCCTCTTCAAAGCTGTTTGTTGTGGCAAATGCCCACAAGGCAGCTTCAAGGCTCTCTACGACAAAGCCTGAACCTTTGATCTGATCACGGCTCTTCTCAAGATAACTTCCCCGAATCACTTTCGCGATCTGGTTATGCACCTGATGATGCCCGGCCAGTTGATCCCATAAAGCCCAGCCAGGGTCGGTAACCGCCTCTTTAGGCTCGCCCGAAACCAGCCCGGATAATATCACAGCGAATACGGCACAGGCCGACTGGCACATGGCACTGCCATGAGTTGGCAGGCTTGATTCAATGGCCAGCTTGATCAACTGCCCAAGATTTTCCTGGAAATGGTGCCCAAAGGCGATCGGCACCGGAGCCAGCCGCATGATCGAGCCATTGCCGCTGGAAAATTCATCAGTCGGGCCTGCCGTACGGGCATTGCCCGTTAATTCAAATTGCCTGAGGGCCTGCCGCGTGGTGATACCGATATCAAAGCAATCTCCGGTGATCGAATATTTACCCTTCTGCCACCAGGCGAGATAGCAACGGGCCTGGTCGTCCAGATCCCAGCCAGTTTCAGCAATCGAATCTGCAAGAGCCAGCGCCATGCTGTTGTCATCCGTCCATTCACCAGCATTCAGCCCATGCGGCCCACCGGCTCGAAAGCCTGTCACCGGTTCAAAAGTGCCTCGACGCTTGAATTCAACGGCTGCTCCCAGTGCATCGCCAATAGCCATGCCCAGAAACATGCCGCGTTTTCTGTCAAGTTGCAAGTCAGCAGGTGACACTTTCAATTCATCTCCGTATTGCCGGTCACTCGCCGCCGCCGGCTGCAACAGGCTTGGCTGTTGCGGCCTTAGCCTGTTCCTTGAGTGTCGCCAGATAGGCCAGCAAGTCAGCAAAGTCCTTCGGCTTGAGGCCTTCAGCAAGGCCATTGGGCATGATGGAAACATCGCCTGTTCGCCGTTCTTCAATATCATCAAGCGAGACTCGCACTCGCTTGGCTTCGGCGTCTTCAAGTTCCACGCCGCTGGTCGTATCTGCCTTGATCACACCTGTAATCACGCGTCCATCTTTTGTCGCGACAATCACAGATTCATATCCGGATGCAATTTTCGCAGACGGATAAAGAATTGAAGAAGCAATTTCATCAAGCGTATATTTACCGGCGATTCCTGTAAGATCCGGGCCAACAGCCCCACCCTTACCGCCCACAGCATGACATTTGACACACGCCAGGCCATTGACATCAGAAAAGAGCTTCAGCCCCACGGCGGCATCGCCTGATTCAGCCAGTGCTTTCTTGCGAAATTCTTCGGCATCAAAAGCACCAGGTGCAGGGCCTTTCAAAAAGGCATATTCTGCAGGTGAAGAGACACCAACCGCAAATTGCCATGGGCCGCCATTATTACCACACTTGATGATAATTCGGTTCGAGCCTGCCTTGAGATCGATTTCGACTGAATCGGCATCAGGATTAAACCCGCGTGAATTGGCAAATTCATAAACCTGCCTGCCATTAACCCAGACTGTGAGGGTGTCGTCGGAACCGACCGTCATAATGGCCTTGCGATCAACGTCGCTTTTGAGATCAGCCACGCCGAAGGCGAAGATATCGTTTTCGCTTCCCAGCAGTTTCGCAAGGTCAACCATGCCCCGATTACTATTAGCAGCGTGCTTCTGCCATTTCAGCTGGGCACCCTTGCGGCCAACCATGGGCTGGTTAAAGTCAATCGAAGCCGAAGCATCAATGGCCGAGTTATCGCCTTTGCCGAATGGGCCAACAATCTGCCAGTTTTTAATAGGTACCGGACGATTGTAGATCTTGCGAAGTTCGGGCAGGGCCGTGCTTGGCAATTCCTTGCGGCTGGCAAGAAGATCGAGGGTGGTCGCCGCCTCGGTTGAAATTTTGGCCAGTGCGGCCGAACTTGCCCTGCGAAGCTGAGGGCTTTTCTCGGTAAGACCGGTCAGATAAATGCGTGTGGCACGGGCATCGGCCATATCAGCCAAAGCTGTCATCGCTTCAAACCGGGTTGCATTGTCGGCGGTAAGTTTCAGCAGGGCCGGCACCGAATCGCGGTCTTCGGCTTTACCCAAAGCGGCAATGGCTGATTTGACAACTTCCATCGACTTGTCGCCAAGCGACTTTCGCAGAGTCTCAATAGCCGCTTTCTGCTTCGGATAATTTGCCAGAAGGCCAACAACCGCCGAACGCACTTCAATGCTTGAAGACGCTGTCAAAGCGGCCAGTCTGTCGATTGAAGAGTTGATTGAATCCTTCGATTCAAGGCCTGAAAGAGCCGCCAGCCCGGCGACAATCGTCTTGGGCGATGCCTTCAGCGAATCGGTCGTGACAGCCGCAACAATCGCTTCGGCGGCTGATTTATCGCCAATCTGCCCCAGCGACTTCATGGCCTGCGGGCCAACAGATCCATCCGTAGCCAAAGCAGCAATCGCCGGCACCGATCCCGTATCTTTCAGTGCGGCAAGAGCTTCAAGCACCTTCACCCGCATGGCAGTCTCGGTTTCGGTTTTCAGGCTGCCGCGAAGCAGTTCAAGAGCTTTGGTATCGCGAGTTTCGCCCACAGAGGTAATCGCAGCCAGTTTGACAGCCGAATCCGTGTCGGAAAGCCTGCCTCGCAGTTGGTCAAGCACATAACCTGTTGATTCCCATTCCAACTCGCGGGCGGGAATTGTGCCACGGGTTGGCCGGGTGCCCCACCAAGCGCCATCCCAAGGCTTGTATTTGCGGTGTAATGTGGCCAGATAAGCCACAGCCATTGCCCGCTCATCAGCCGGTTTTTTGGTATCAGCGGCAAAGTCTGCCAACGCTTTTGCGGCTTTGGCGTCATATTTCTGTTCAAGCATGACCAGCGTGCCACGACGAATCTCGGGATTGGTTGAACCCAGCCCCACTTTGGCTGCTTTCTCAAAGTTACCGATACGCCGTAAGGCGACACGTGCCGCATGGTCTATGTAGGGGTCGGTGCTGCCGAGATTAGCCACCAGCATGGGGATGGCAGATTCATCGCCCAGCCGCCCAAGGGCAATGATGGCCTGCAAAGCCACTTCCGGCGTAATTTCGTTTTTCACTGCGGCAATCAGTGGATCAACCGCCACAGCAGCCTGCCGCAGGCCCATTGCCCGTGCCGCCTGTGCCCGCACATCGGCACTTGGCGAATGCTGCAACTGGTTGATGATTGGCATGGTGGAATCAGGACCGCCACCAGCAACGCCCTCAAGTGTCCAGATCAGATGCCGTTTGGCCAGATCAGTGGTCTTATCGTCGGTAAGGGCCGCCTGCAGGGCCGCGACTGTCTCTTTGCTGTAGCCAAGTTTCATGATGGCATTCTGAGCCCTCATTCGCTCACCAAATGCCGGGTGTGACAATTGACGAATCTGATCGGCCAGCGGTGCCTTATCCGTGCTGCGGGCCGGCGAGGCGGCAGGCTCCCTGGCCGTTACTGCATAAATCCGGCCAAGTTTCTCGTTTTTGTTATTCCAGCCGCCCATCGACCAATCCGCAATATAAAGCGTTGAACCGTCCCATGACAGCGCCAGATCGATCGGCCGGAATGATTCGACTTTTCCTGGTTTTACAAACTCCACCAGTTCATCGATTTCAAACGAAGCCCCTTTAGGCTTGAAGCGAATGCCACGCACCTGCCTTTTGCCCCACTCGGCCCAGAAAGCCATGTCGCGATATTTCGCCGGCCAGGCATCGTCCTTATATACCACACCACCACAGGGGGAACCGCCGCCGTATTCTGCAATACGGTCAAGCATACGATGCCGGTTTTTGTGGTAATCATAGGCATAGCCGTAATAACCGCCATCTATGTGGTGGGTCACACGTGTCCACCAGCCGTCACCATCGTCTGTATTGTCATAGGTGAAAAGATTATCGCGGCTGTCGAGATTTGGCTCCAGGTGGTTTCGTGTACCGCTTGAAATCACCTCAAGCCCAGTGCCGTCGGGCCGGCAACGCAATGTGCCACCACCTTTAATCTGCACCTTTTTGCCGTCTTCCGGCCGGGTGGCGCCGGGCACGCCCTTATCGCCGACACTGATGTAAAGCCAGCCGTCCATGCCAAACTGCAAGCCGCTGACAATATGGTCATTGAGCGATTTCGGCCCTGGTCCCAGATCAGTAAACAGATCTTTTCGCTGGTCGGCCCGGCCATCGCCATCAGTATCTCGAAAAATGCTCAGATAAGGCATGTGCATCACATAGAGGGCGCCGTCTCGCCATGCCATACCGAAAACGGCCCTTAAGTTATCGGCAAATGTCGTGGGTTTATCGGCCGAAGCCTTGCCATCAGCCCCAGGGGCAAATCTCACAATGCGTCCATGGTCGGCTTCATGCGGGCCGACCTGATCCATCGGGTCTTCCGCCACAAAGACGGAACCATCAGGCCCGGTGGCCACCTGGCATGGGAAAGTTGCTGCAGGCACAGCCGCAAAAAGGCGAATTTCAAAACCTTCCGCTACCTCTGGCAAATCAGCCAATAAAGCTGTTGGAAAAGCCAAAAGCATGCACGAAATGGCACACAGCCGCTTGAGATTCGCAGAAAGCCATGAATTTTTCATGAAGGTTCACCTTTGGGCAAGGCAGAATTCCGGGTTTTGTGTGATTCAGCCAGAGTTTCAAAGCTGATGGCCGGATTTCAGGCAGGCGGTTTGATGTTTATGGAATTAATATAACGAGATTTGGCGGAAGGCTCAATAAATCTGACACCTGAAAGATAATATCACGCAAATTCATCCCTGACCGACTGCCGAATCACAAGCGGTGTCTGCGATTCTGGTAGAATGATCGTTTTTTCAACCCCGCTCGTTTCTAAAGTGATTTTATATTGAAATTCATCAGGCCTGCCCATGGTTTCCGTCGATGATGTCGAAGCAAAACGATCTCTAAGAAACTGACGAACCGGCTCATCCAAAGCCGATTCATCCATTTGCCCCACGCTTTTCACTCGCGATAAGGGCCCACCAAAACCGGCAAGCCCTCCCAACTTTTCAACCCTGTAAACAGCCATTTCGTTCTCTCACGAAAACATTCTCATCAGAGCCCCACGGCAGTCCAGGCACTGTTCACTGCAGCCTTGATAGACGGATCGCTGGAGAACAAAGTTCCAGCAAGAGTACGAGTCCGGCTGGCAAAGGTTGACATCTTCATATTCGGGGAAGCTACGTATCCGGTAAGTGCCTTGTACCAGATCTGCCCAACCTTTTCCCAGCTGTTTCCACCAATCGCCATGGCGGCCTTATAAAACGCGTAATTCGGAATACCGCTACTGTAATGAGGATCCATTCCGGTGCGATATTGTGAATAGTTCGTCGGTTGAGGAGCCAGGCAATAGGTGGCCGACGGATTGGCCATGCTGCGAAGACAGGTGTAGCCACGCGAGACCGACCCCGGGCCCATAATGTCCTTCCCGATCAGCCAGTCGGCGGTAGTTACGCTTTGCCCGGCCCGCCATTGTCGAAACATCGAGCCAAAGACATCCGACATACTCTCATTCAGCCCGCCGGCCTCGTTGGTATAGGCAAGTGCGGCTGAATACTGAGTTACGCCATGAGTCAGCTCATGCGCGATGACATCTGTCGATCTGGTGAAATCCAGAAAAATATTGCCATCGCCATCTCCATAAATCATCTGGCTGCCGTTCCAGAAGGCGTTATTGTAGGCGACACTGTAATGAACCGAGGAAACAAGGGATTTCCCTGCATTATCAACAGAATTTCGGCCAAAAATCTTACTGTAAAAAGTGGCAACGGCTGATGTCTCATTGAAAGCCCGTTTGGCTGATTGATCTGTTGAAGTGGCAGGCTTTGATATAAAAGTGCCTGGAATCGATGTTGTGTTTCGACAGCTGTAAACATAAACAGCCGGCTGAGTTGCAATAGCTTCAGCACTGGGAAGCAGGGTTCTCGAAATCCTGGAAAATTTACCCTGTGATGTTCGATGTTTTCGCCATTCCAGCTCAAAGGCAACCGTATCAGCAAAACGCTTGCGCTCAGCTGCCGAAAGTTTTTTATCCTTTGAAAATTGAATTAATACTTCAAGAGGTATGATGTGACTTCGGCCATGATCAAGACCATCCATCTGGTGATCGCCGGTTTCATCACGGCCAGAAACAAAACGTGACTGACTCATCTCGCGATCCGACATTTTCGATTTCATCCTGAAATCCCCCGATATGAATCACTTGAACCACAAAATCAGCATGCCCTGCGATAATTGATCATGCCCGCATGCAGAGACGATTCATAATCATCAGCATTATTAAATCACTAATCCGCCATTAACGCAACGCTTTCTAAAAAACATTTTATTGCCAAAGAATTCCCGCACTTTACTGAATAAATCCACGAGATTCCATTTTCTATTCCATATCGTATCTGTTAATTTTTATTACTACTGCTCAAATGGTTTGACGACTTGAGAGCGTCTCCACCAAAAACTTCTCGAATCCAAAATGCCACAGGCTGATCGCTTTCATGATGAACTACAAAAACGTGATTCTCGCCGTAAGCCTGATTTTTATGCTGAACAATGGAAAAGGCATCGCCGAAACAAAACCCAATGTGCTGATGATTGCCGTTGACGATCTGAATCACTGGACGGGCTATCTTGGCCGTAACCCCCAAGCCCGAACACCGAATATCGACCGGCTGGCCCGCATGGGCCTTAGCTTTACTCGAAGCTACTGCGCGGCCCCAGTCTGCAACCCCTCTCGCACCGCCCTGCTCTCTGGCATGCGTCCTTCCTCAACAGGTGTTTATGACAATAATAACGACTGGAGAACGGTTATCGACCCTTCAAAAACCCTGCCAACAGCCTTTCGCAAAGCAGGCTACAGAACATATGGTGCAGGCAAACTTTACCATGGTTCGTTTGATCGTCACTCGGAATGGGATGATTACCTGGAAGACGAAGGTCGCGACCCGATTCCCAAGGGAAACACTGGTGTCGGCGGCATTGCCTTTGCCCCACTCGACTGTGACGACAAAGATTTGCGTGAATGGAAGGTTGTTCAATACGGGATTGATAAACTTCAGGAGAAATCAGATCGCCCATTCTTCATTTCCGTTGGTCTGCACAAGCCACACATGCCGTGGAACGTGCCCCGGAAGTACTACGACATGTTTCCGGCCGACAAAATCCAGCTACCACCATATCGGGAAGATGATTTAAACGACATTCCACCGGCTGGAATCGCCATGGCCAAGCCCCAGGGCGACCACAAGGCCATTCTTGATTCAGGTCGGTGGAAGGAGGCGATTCAGGGCTATCTTGCAGCTATCGCCTATTGTGACGCAATGATTGGCCGATTGCTTGATGCGCTTGAAAAATCGCCTGAAGCCAAAAATACAATGATCGTTTTCTGGGGCGATCATGGCTGGCATCTGGGCGAAAAACAGCACTGGCGAAAATTTGCCCTCTGGGAAGAAGCCACCCGGGCACCGCTTCTCTGGGTCGCCCCCGGCCTGACAACACCCGGCACAACCTGCGAACGAACCGTGGATTTTATGACCATTTTCCCGACACTTGTTGACCTTTGCGGCCTTCCTGCACCCTCTCATCTGGAAGGC
>JBJTRR010000048.1:0-3134 GCA_046076185.1 bacterium
ATAAAGCGGCTTCTGCCCTTTGAGCTCTATGATAGGCGTAATGGCATGTCGGCCAGAGCCCAAAATATATTTAACAAGAGTCGTCATCTCCTGCTTTTCGCTTTTGAATTCAAAGCCGGGCGGGCTTTGGGTAACGTCAAATTTGGCCGAAATATCCGGTGTTGCCGGATCAGGCAGGGCCAGGTTTTCCCACGGTAGTTTCCCGGTATCATTTGCTAGATGAAACGTCTGCGAATGTCGGCTGTTCTGCTGCTCGTCATAAATTTCAGCATGACATTCGCGACAGCTCTGGGCACCGGCAAAAGGCGAAGGTTCTTCTGCCTGGCCAGGTTGAAAGCCGCCTGTATTGCCTGATTTGGCTGTGGCCAGAAATTTTATCGCATCTTGCCCTTGCCCCATCTGCAAAAAACAGCGTGATTTAAGCCATGAGACTTCAGCTAGATGCTCTGGGGAAGTTATCGATTCAATAATCTTCAGGGCATCGGCTGGATTTTGGCTGCGAAGCAGATTTCGAGCCAGCATCATTTTGAGATTTGCCTCATCAAGTTCAACCCTTGACGTCGACTGATTGGGCGATTGATCTGCTTTCAGGATGGCCTGAAGTGATTCAGCGGCCTGCTGTGGCTGGTTGATCGCTTCATAAATCCGTGCCTGAAATATTCTTGCCTGATTGATTTCGGGCGAATGTCCAGCCCATATAAGAGAGTTTAATAGGGCGTCTTCATACCGCCGATTCTGAAAGCCAAACTGAGTCAAAAATCGGGCGGGCTCATGATAGTTTGGATTAAGTTCCAGCGAACGGCGGATCAATTTCTCGCCATCCTGCAACCTTGACTGTCGTAAAAGAATTGACCCGACCAGATAAAGATCCTCTGCCTGATCACGACTTTCCGGCAGGTTATTATAAAGTTCTATTGCAACCCTGTCTCGCTGGATTCTTGCCGCTGATCGGGCCATCAAAAGCTGTGCAGACTGGTTTTCAGGCGTATCTTTTAATTGCCGTGCCGAATCATTGAAAGATTTGCGAAAGTCGCCTGATTCATAAGCCTGCCGGGCCGATATTAATTGCTTGGGCTCTCGACTAAAAAATAAATAAAAAGCCACTGGAACAGTTATCAGCAAAACCGTTAAGAGTACATAGCCAGTTTTTTTCATGATTCTTTCAATGGAGGCGAATCTGGGTATCCTGATTTTAACAAAAAGGTGGGAAAACAAAAACGGCCCGCGATTTCGTCACGGGCCGCTCATGAATTATCCTGTCTGAAACGGGATCAATAGGAATCAGCGCTCAGCACTTCGCGGCCCGAGCGGGTGCCCAGTGCCAGCCAAGTCTGCTGGGCGATGGAATCCTTGATGAACTTCACTGAGCCATCGGCCATGGCCACGTTCACCCCACCTGGGTGCTGTGAACGAGCGCTGAAGAAGCCGATACCCGTGCCGACCCCACCCCAGCCCGAGCAGTCGGCACCAGTGTAGTTCGGGGTTACGTTGAAGTTACCAACCGAATTGGTGTATTCACCAGCTGCCCAGTAACGACCGCCCCAGTCCCATGTTGAAGTGGGATTGGACCTGGCAAAGTTGTTACAGGCTGGAATGAAATTTCGGTTCATGAAGGTCAGGTCGGCGGGATTCGAGACGACGTACGTTGGGAAGCCCCAGGTTTCGCCCGGGCCACCAGTGTAAACGTCACCCTTGGAATAGCGGGAATTATCACCATCACCACGATTCCTTTCGAAGAAGGCAATCGTGTTCGATGTGCCGTCTTCGCAACCGGCAATCGTGGCAATCTGCTGACCACCTGGCTGAGGACGAGTTATGGCACCTGAACCCGACTCGCGTGACCACCAGTCCCAGTTGGTACCGTTTGATGCGCGATAGTTGTTCAGACCACGGCTCTTGCTGTCGCTCGGGCAAAGGAACGACGTAATTACACTTTCGGTCGCTGTGCCCTGCACTGCGTCGCGGTATCCCCACGGCCCGGCATAAGACTCGACACCGAAATTGAAGTTAATCGCCGAGGCAATCTGACGCTGTTCCATATATGAAAGCATCAGGGCCAAAGCACCAAAGTTCGCCCATTCATCACCATTACCACCATCCCAAGGCATTCTGCCGTTATAAATGGTTGGAAAGCGGGCTGATGTTGCACCCTGTGTCCAGGGGAACGAACTGTTCGAACTTTCATAGTTGTGCAAAGCCAAACCGATCTGCTTCAGGTTGTTAACACACTGGGCACGACGGGCAGCTTCACGTGCTGACTGAACCGCTGGCAAAAGCAGCGAGATCAAAACAGCGATAATCGCAATCACCACAAGCAGCTCGATCAGGGTGAAACCCCGACTTCGCATGACTTTTCGCATCATTGCTCACCTCGCAGAATGATACCTGTCTTGCTGGGCAAAACAGAGAACCTGTTGAGGACGAATTGAGTTTTACTCTTTATAGGAGTAGTGAGAGTAAGTAATTAAATCACAAAAAAACAACATCGGCAATAAAATGTTGTGGAATTTCTGAATCATTTTTTTAAAAAACAAATTCTCTTTTTGTAAAATATTAATGGGTATAAGTTTACTCCCACTACACATCATGAAGTCTGAAAGCATCGAAACTAGGCAGAATTGCAGGTGATCATGCAATTTATTCTGATTATAACGATTCATTCATTTGATGCTTCAGTTTAACCCGGGCGAGAATCACGGTACAATCCTTTAAATCGCAATCTCGCTCGTTCTTATCGACCAGTACTCAGGATCATCTGAATGGCATCGCCTGCCCGCCCATTATTCATGGCCTTAATCCTCATTGGTATGAATCTTGCGCAGGCCCAAACGGCCGAGCCTGAGAAGTGGCAGGCAGGCCTGGCCAAAGTGGCGATCACTCCGGATAAACCTGTCTGGATGGCTGGCTATGATTCGCGCAGTGGACCTTCGGAAGGCAAGATAATCGACATCTATGCTCGGGCCCTTGTTCTTGCCGACTCCGCCAATCATCAACTAGCCGTTATCACGCTTGATCTTATCGAAATCCCTGGAAGCCTTCGCGAGCTTTTGCTGCAAGCCTCTGCCAAGCATGGTTTTAAGCCAAGCCAGGTGCTGCTTAATGTTTCGCACACGCATGGCGGCCCCATGGTTTCG
>JBJTRR010000049.1:0-3209 GCA_046076185.1 bacterium
GCCGATGCCGCCCTTGGGCTTGACCATGCCCACCAGCAAGGCATTCTGCATCGCGACGTCAAGCCATCAAACCTGATGCTTTCCAGCGACCGTAAAATGGTGAAAGTGCTTGATCTGGGCCTTGGGTCGATGATGGGCAACGACCAGCACCAGACTCAGATCACTAACCCCGGATTTGTGCTGGGCACAATTGATTATATGTCGCCCGAGCAGGCCCAGGGCCGCGAATCTGACGGCCGCAGCGATCTCTACAGCCTTGGCTGCTGCATGTATCACCTGATGACCGGCCGAGTGCCTTTTCAGCATGACAATCAGATTCAGCGTCTGGCCCTGCGGATTCATCACAAGCCAACGCCGATTCAAAATTATCTGCCGAACCTGAACAGCAAGGTTGTCGAATTGATCGACAAAATGCTGGCAACCAATCCGTACGACCGCTTCCAGACAGGGCAGGAACTTTCGGAAGCCCTCCTGCGGTTACTGCGGAAAAAAGGGCAGAGAAGTTCGCAAAAATCAGGCGAGCTGCAAAGCTCTCATCAGGATGCTGACAAAATTGATGTCGCATTGGAGTCGGAAGAGGAAATTCAGCCATTAAAACCCAACCAGCCCGACAACGCACGAATCAATCTTGGCAACGATTTGCCTGAAGCCCGGGCTGCAATGGTTCAGCCCAGCCTGCCCTGGCTGGCGCAAAATGCAGGGCTGGCTTATCTTATTTTTGCCATAGGCATGGTCGGCTCATTCATCGCAGGATACATGGTCGGGGCCGCCGGGAAATAAGGCCAAAGCCTTTTTCCCGGTCGAGTTATCGGGAGGCAGGAAACTCATTCGCCGTCGTCGTCGCCGCCAGAATCGCCATCAGGCGGGGCGAAGCCATCGGAAAGAGCTTTTTCGAGAATGATTTCCCTGATTTCATTGAAAAGTTCAGGGTGCGACTCAATATAATCGCGAGCATTTTCACGCCCCTGGCCAAGCCTTTGTGCGCCGTAGTTAAACCACGAGCCTGATTTTTCGATCAGTTTATCAGCCAGGGCGAGGTCGAGCAGTTCACCCGATCGCGAAATGCCACGGTCGTACATGATGTCAAATTCGCAGACGCGAAATGGCGGGGCCACCTTGTTCTTGACAACCTTCACCTTCACGCGCGAGCCAATCACCGTGTCGCCTTCCTTCACCGGCCCGATGCGCCGAACATCAATGCGGCAACTGGCGTAAAACTTAAGGGCACGGCCACCGGGGGTAGTCTCGGGGCTGCCGAACATCACGCCAATCTTTTCACGCACCTGATTGATGAAGACAAGCACGCATTTGGATCGTGAAACACCACCGGTGAGCTTGCGCAGGGCCTGGCTCATCAGCCGGGCCTGAACACCAACGAACGAATCACCGATTTCTCCATCGATTTCTGCCTTCGGCACCAGGGCTGCGACCGAGTCGATCACAATAATGTCAACCGCGTTGGAGAGCACCAGCATCTCGGCAATTTGCAGGGCCTCCTCAGCGCTTGATGGCTGGCTGACGAGCAGGCTGTCGATATCAACGCCCAGCCGGCGGCACCAGGACGGGTCAAGGGCGTGCTCGGCATCAATAAAAGCAGCCACGCCGCCCGCCTTCTGGGCTTCGGCTACGGCGTGCAGGGCACAGGTCGTCTTGCCTGACGATTCAGGCCCGAAAAGCTCGACAATCCGGCCTCGAGGCAAGCCCTTACCACCCAGGGCCAGGTCGAGCGAGAGCGAGCCCGAGCCAATGCCCTCAATTTCAGTCACGCCCGATTCGCCCATCTTCATGATGGCGCCCGAGCCGAATGTCTTTTCAATCTGGCTCAGCGCATTGGCCAAAGCCTTCTGCTCAGGCGTATTTACGTTTTCTGACTTGGAATCACCCGACGACTTGCGGCCCATGTGCCATACCCCTCCCTGATGGTGCAAAAGAAACGGCGAATCGAATTCGCAATTGCACCTGAATTCACTTTTCTGATAAACATGTGATCAGTATAACAAGGTCGGGTGAAGCAACGCAAGTCTTAACTTTTGATTCCAGACAAATCACCAGAACCATGATTTAACCTTATAGACTTCATATTGTTACAGCAATTTAAAATTCAACCGGGGCCGATTCTGCCGAGAATTTGCTGATGATCATTCAGAAAATCAACAAACTTTTGGGTGAGCTGGCCTGAACCGTCCATTCGGGGCACTTTATGCTGGCCGCCCAGCTTGCCCATTGATTTCATCCAGTCGCGGAAGGTGTCGGGCCGAACCTGAATGATCTCGGGTGAGGGGATACCCACGCCTTCGGCACGGTGGGCCTGATAATCGGCATTGCGGGCGATCAGGTCGGCATCAAGCCGGTCGCGAAATTCAGCAAGACTGGCAGGCGGCCTGGCAAATTCCACCATATACTGATGATAGCCCAGCGCGCCCCTGAAAACCGGCCCGACATGCCACTCGGCCACAATCGCGTCAAGAGCATCAGCCGCCGTGGCCATGGCGTTCTCAACTTCTTCACTGATAAGATGTTCGCCAAATGCTGAAAGGCTGTATTTGGTGCGCCCGGTGAAGGTGATCAGCGGCGGGTCAACCGACTCAAACCGCACAGTGTCGCCAATGATGTGCGACCACATGCCCGCACACGTGCTCACAACAATTGCGTAATTCACGCCAGGCTTGACATTACCAAGCCAGTGCCTTGTCGGTCGGCTTGTGCCAAGCTCATCCACCGGCACAAATTCGTAAAAAATGCCGTGGTCAAACAGCAAACGCAAGTGCGGCGTATTTGCATCTTCAAATGCAATAAAGCCTTCAGAACAGGGGTAAGTCTCCTGCAGGCGAATCCCGGCCGGGTCGCCCAGAATATCTTCAAACCGCTTGCGATAAGGCTCGAATTTCACCCCGCCATGAATGACCATTTCAAGAGTCGGCCAGACTTCCCGCAGATTCGACTTGCCGGTAATCTGGAAAATTCGCTCAAAAAGGATCAAAAGCCAGCTGGGCACACCACTGACGAGAGTGATTGGCTGATGAATGGACTGCTCGGCAAAGGCCTGAAGCTTTTGTTCCCAGTCGCTGACCAAGGCAAGCGAAAGTGGTGGAAAGGTATAGGGCCGTAGAGCTTCAGTCACTTCAAGAGCGGCAATGCCAGAGAGATCGCCCTGACGGACACCCGGCGAAACTTCTTCAAGAGCTGTTGACCCGCCAAGAAAGAAAAAT
>JBJTRR010000050.1:0-5912 GCA_046076185.1 bacterium
CTGAAGAACTTGTGAAAGAACTTCGGCTGGAACGGCTGGGAGCCGCCCCGGCTGAGCCGGCTTCAGCCTCAGCCAGAAAATCGCGATTTTTTGGTTAAGCATATTACCCCAACCAGACCACTGAGGAGATGACAGAACGGCCAGGCGTGTTTGCCCAGTTGTTATATTCTGTGCAGACACTCTGGCTTGAATGGTTTTTGAAAGGGAATGTGGAAAAAAAAGCATAAAAAAGTCGGTTTTTTGGGATATTTGTTCTCTTTTTATACTATTTCTTCATTATGAGGCTTGTCGGACAATCTATCCTTGTATAGTATTTGACGACTCTCAATGAGTTGACTGGTGCTGTGAATGTTCCTCATGGTGAGACATCAGTGCACTGGCTGAAAAAACCAGAAAGGGAGAATTGGACATGAGCGAAGAGCAGGAAAATCCAAATCGCGTGGAAGTGGTGGTTGACGACGCTGGCGTTCTGCCGAGCTACTCGAACTTCTGCCGCGTGACGGCCACCCCGGAAGAAGTCATTCTTGACTTCGGCCTGAATCCCCAGCCGTTTGCTCTGGGCCGCCAGGAAGTTAAGGCCAATCAGCGGATCGTCATGAACTTCTACACGGCCAAGCGCCTGCTGACGGCTCTGGGCATGACAGTTCAGCGCCACGAAGGCACCTTCGGCGGCATTGAGCTTGACGTTCAGCGTCGTGCTTCGACCCACTCGCAGTCCTGATAAGATCAGGAAGGTCGGATACATAACCCTTCAAGCCGGTTCTGGTTTGGAGGGTTTTTCGTTTTTTTCATAATTTGAGAGATTTTGCCGATTTTTTTGATTGTTTCCGGTTCGTTTGGCCGAATTAAGAAGAAGAAGGACAATCGGCAAGGAGTGCCGACTGGTACCAATGCTTTTTTCAGCCCGGAATTTGGAATCTGGCGATTTCAGGCATATACGGGCAACCGGGCTGGAAAGCCTCGGTTCAGGATGGACCGAAAAAGTACAAGGAGTGAATGGAATGGCTCACAATTCTCGAATCTCTTCGGAGAAACTGCGTCAGAAGCGGGCACTTAGCGCCTCGGTTGAGAAGCTCGAACAGCGTGAGGTACTTGCTCCGTTCGTTTCGACCAACAACTATGCAGCCACATTCACGGCCGCGACCACGCCAACAGAAGCGAATCTTGGCACGATTACGCTGACGCAGACGGCGAAGACCGAATCGGCGGCTGGGTTTACGTCAGTCACCCAGCTTTCATCAAAAGATGAATTTGGCAAAGATATTGTTCGCATTCAGGCTGGCCCTGGCGGCGACTTTGGCAAAGGCATTTATGCAATTTCACGTGGGGCGGGTTCGAACACTGCCGCCGTGAACCGGCCAGGCACGATCTATCGTGTTGACACGGCCACGGGCAAGGCTTCTGTCTTTTTTGACATGGCCAGCATGATACAGAAGCTGCAGAATGACCCGACAGCGAATGCCTCAAACGGTGTGTCAAATTCCAGCGGTCTGGTGAATTGGTACGACATCACTTTCGACCCGGAAGGCTACTTCTTCGGCCGGTCGGCCATGCTTGTCAGCACGGTAAGCAATAACGACCCGACCAAGAACGCCGTTTATGCCATTGGTTCGGATGGTTCGCTGATTGGGGCACTGGTGCAGTTCACCGCTCAGGGCAGCAGCCAGAATTTTGCCGTGACACCATCGGCCGTTCTGGTCCCACCGGTTCAATTCCAGAACCGGATTCGTGGCCTGTTTACCGGCACTGGAACGCAGGACACCTCAACCACGCCGGCAACTTTCACGGCCCTGTTCTTCGACTCTAATACATATCGCCCTGGCCAGAATATCAACACTTCGGTGCTGCCGCCGGGCGTGTTTGATTCGAACCTGAACTATGGCCCACAGGTGGGCCTGACAGCTTCAAATAATCTGGGCAATTATGGCTCGCAGATTTTCTCGGCCTTCACCAATTTTGGTGTCGGTTCATCAGGTGGCCTGCCTGGTAATAGCGGCTTCAGCGGTATCGACGGTGTGACTTCCGGCTTGTTCATCAGCCCGAATCCGTCGGCACTTCAGCCAGCCCAGATCTTTGCTGCCAATGCCAGCGTGCCTTCCAGCACGAACGTGGATCAATATGCGACGGCCCAGACGGCTTTCCGCCGCTTCCAGGACATCGCTTTCGACCAGTTTGGCTATTTCTCGTATGGCAGCACGGTGACACCGGCGACCGGCACCACAACCGTGCCGACCTATGTTGGCAGCATGTTCGTGACTGACATGGGCAACGGCCTGGCTGTTTCCGGCTCGGTGACGGTAAATTCAGTCGCCACCAACTTTTATGCCCCGGTCAGTTTCAACTCGAACAGCGGTACTGCAATCCTGTCATGGAACAGCAATACGCAACAGTTCGTTAATCAGGGTTCGACCTTTACCGGTGGTCGCGTTCTGCGAGTGGCCCCTGATGGCACGATGAGGACATTTGCCGAGAACTTCAATGTCTCCTCGGCCTGGGATTCGTCTTCATTCGTGAACAGCTCGTTCAGCATTACGTTTGCGGCTGACGGCACGAAGATGTGGGTGTCCGACGACGACGGCATCTGGCAGCTCTCAAGTACGCTGAGCCTGGCTGGTTCGACCACTGGTAACCAGATTGGCCTGAACGATTTGCGTTCGCTGGGTGTGCCTTACGAAGGCCAGAACACAGCGGTTGCCGTGCTTGATACGGGTGTTGATGCCACCAATACTTCGTTCCGCGGCCGGGTGGCCAAGGGCGTTGACATTAACAAACGCCGTGGTGCAGGCAATATTGATACAGCCTCAGGCGGCCACGGCACGCAAGTGGCCGGTGTTGTCGCCCAGCTTGTGCCTGAAAGCACCATTCAGCCCATCAATCTCTTTGTAGTTGGTGCAACTGCTGGTGGCACTACGGGTGGCACAACCACAGCAACCCTTGGTGTGACATCTAACCAGGCGATCTTCAAGGCCCTGCAGTTCCTCAGCAAGAACCCCTATGTGAACGACCCTGTTCGCCCGGGCCAGAAGGACCGGATTGTGGCTTCGACCCTGGCCTGGGGTACGCAGACAAGCTTCCCGACCGAGGGCCAGGCCTTCCAGGCTTTCCCACAGGTTGTGGCCAGCTTCAAGCAGCAACTGGCCAGGATTCGCAAGCTGGGTATAACCACCGTGGCAGCGGCTGGTCAGTTTGGTGTGCCACAAGGTGGAACAAGCACAACAGGCGGAACGACGACCGTCTCTACCGGTGACTTCAATGGTATGGCCATGCCGGCTGTGCTGAACGAGGTGGTCTCGGTTGGCATGACATCGCCAATGCCGTTCTACCTTACACCTAATACGGATCCGATGGATCCGAACGTCGGCCCGGCCCCACGTGCCTTCCTGCCGATTCAGTTCCGCACAACGGGTCAGGGTGGCGGTGGCACAACCACAGGTGTCGGTTATGGCCAGGTGGCCACGATGACCAATGGTCAGCCGTTCCTCTATGCTGACGACATGCTCTATGCCAGCAATACGAGCATAACAACCGATTTTGTGGCACCAGGTGTTGACGTGCCAACTTTTGCCCAGACCACCGGAACCAACACCAACCCGCTCCGGTTCGATATTGCCGGTACATCGATGTCGGCCGGTATCACGGCCGGCTCGTTCGCGCTGGTTTCCTCAGCTGTGAATTACTGGACACGACTGGCCAAGGTGGGTGCGACCTCAGACGCCTATCTGACTCAGCCAGTCAGCACCAACACGCTGAACTTCGGCAAGAACGCGCTGAAGGACATGAGCCTTTATGCGAACCCGGATGGGATCAATTCGATCCTTCAGTGGACAGCCGTGCCGGTGAACTATAACCTGTTCAACGACATCAGTGGCGGAACCACGAACAACACGACGTCGGGCAATGTGATTCAGCCGCAGACGAATCTGTCATACAGTCGAATCGATGTGGGCAATGCCATTGCCTCGATTGAAGGCCAGGTGGCCATTCAATATATGATACAGCAGGGCACCTTCCCGGTGATTGACAGCAACAAGAACGGCATGATTACGGCCGGCGAACTTCAGAACTTCGTGAATAACGCCAATGCCATGGGTATGCCGGAAGCCGGAGCAATGGCCCGCCTTTTGGGTGGTATTTCGACCTACGATGCCGGTGCTACCGAGTTCGTTCAGCGGTCGAGCCTGACATCATCCACCAGCCTCGTGACCACGCCGCTTGACGACGTGCCTGACCCGGCCGGTGTGCTTGCCCGCCGCTTCAACTACTTCGATTATGCTGCCGATGGCCAGATCAATGGCTACCTGACTCTTGACCAGATCAAGACGCTGGCCCAGACATTGCTGCCCAAACCCGATGGCTTCTCGATTATTGACCGGACGCGTTCTTCAGCCAATACCTATCTGCTTGACCCAGAAGCACTTCGTAATTACAACGATATCACGAAGCTGAATTATTCCTGGGTCTATGCCACGGCGGCGAACCTGAAGAAATATCGGGGCTTCTCGCCGGCCCAGTTCGGCGTGAACAAGGGTCAGAATGACCGTAGTAACCCGGTTTATGCCCTTTACGACGGCCCACCGACGATCACTTCGAAGTCGGGCGGCAAAAGCGGTTCGGCTGTGAGTGGCGGCACGGGTTCAGGCTCGGGCGGCGGTTCAGCTGGCCTGACGGCAGGCACCGGTGGTTCGACCGGCTCGTCAACCGGAACTTCAACTGGAACAGGGTCGAATAATGGCGGCAACCAGAATGCACTTCTGGCCGCGATTCAGGCCCTGGCAAGTGGCAAGGTGGCACCGACCGGCACTACTTCCGGGACGGTGACATCAACAACCGGAACTGGCAGCCTTCAGGGTGCATCAAACCTGAACAGGAAGGTAGTCTCCCAGTCGTCGGCCACACCTCAGCTCAATATTCTAAACCAGCCAGTTAGAACAGCCAAAACCCGAACCACACTTCAGTCAATTGCTGACAAAGTGGGTCTTGGAAAGCTGATCTGACCGAATCAGGTTAGAGCGAATTTTCATCGCCAGACGCCGGAAGCTCCACAATTTGATTGTGGGGCTTTTGGCGTTAAATTTTTGATTTAAACGGAAATCACGCGGCCACGGGCCGTGACATCCCAGCGGCCAATGATTTTTCCGCCTTCGGCCACATAAGCCCAGTTATGCAGGGCAACCGTCGGGCAGATGTGCGAAGGCACAGCCCAAAGTGGCGTGCCCACCGGGAACCTGGATGTGTCGGGGCAACTGATCACCAGATGTTCTTCGCTGTGGCCCAGTGGTTCGGCATCAGGCAGGGCCAGAATTCGGGCCCGGGGCGGAGTCGGGTCGGCTGCCACGGCCTTGTGGCCAAGGTCAAGGCAGAGCCGGTTCTGGGCCGGTCGGCTGACAACCCGGGTAAGCAGATAGGCTGCCGGCGGGAAGTCAAGATCTTCAAACTTAAGGCCATAGCCGGTATCGTTTAGAACCAGAGTGCCTGGCGAACATTCAACAGCACTGTCGGTGAGAACGGCATGAGTGGGGAAGCTGGGCGAGCCTCCCAGCACCACGGATGGCACGGGCAAACCCGATTTGATCAGACGGTCGCGAAGAGCAAAAATTTCTTCCTGACCGGGCCTGGCTGTGGCAATGCGATCAGGCAGTTGCAGGTCGCGCACATGGCCGTCGTAGCCATGAAGGCCACCGGCAATCAGATTCGAAGATTCGGCAATTGATTTGTAAATCTCATAAGCCTTTTCGCCAGGGGCAATTCCCGTGCGGTTCATGCCAAGATCGACATCAAGAAAGAGCCTGATTTTTGCATGATGCCGCCGCGCAGCTTCATTGATGACACTGACCATGCCCGGATCATCAACCAGTGCAGCAAAGCTTGTGGCGCCGTAAAGCTGTTGTAATTTGATGAAACGCCAGACATTA
>JBJTRR010000051.1:0-5340 GCA_046076185.1 bacterium
AGAAATTGGTCGCAATTCTGCACACGGCCCACGACATTTTCTGAAAAGTTTTGATCATTCGTTCGCCCGCGGTGCACAGGCAAATTACAACATAAAAGTTAAACGACATTTGGCCATAAAATGTTGCATTGGCGATTTTAACGATCAATCGGGCAGTTATCGGCTGCGGAACTTCTGATACCGAATTGTTTTCATTGCAGCGGCAAGGTAAAGTATTGTGAATCGAGTTTGTGCGCTGTACTCTTTAGTCAGACCGCATAATCTGCACTCATCCCCGGTCACTGATCCGTAATCCACCGAAATTTTCGGGAGAGCCGCTTCGATGTCGATCGCCCCTGATATTGCCGTCGGAACCTCAGCCAACGAACCGGAAGCTAACAAGCTGTTTCGGATGTGTATCAAGCACAAGGGCTCCGACCTTCACCTGAAAGTCGGTCTGCCACCGGCCATGCGTCTTGCCGGCCAGTTGCGTCAGATGCAATTGCCACCGCTGACAGCCGCCGACATGGAACGCTTGATGTTCCCGCTGCTGAACGCCAAGCAGAAGCACATTATGGATGAAGAGGGCGGGGTTGACTTTGCCCACATCATCCGCGACCCGGATGGCGTGGAAACCCGCTTCCGCGTAAACCTGTTCAAAGCCCGTGGTGCACTCGCCCTGGTCGCCCGGCGTGTGAACAACACGATCCCGAACTTCGAACAACTTGGCCTGCCACCGATTCTTGCCGAAATTACTAAAGAGGATACCGGCATCATCATTCTGGCCGGTGTGACGGGTTCAGGCAAATCAACCACGATCGCCTCAATGCTTCAGTATGTTAACGAGAACGAGCGTTGCCATATTCTGACGGTTGAAGACCCGATCGAATACACTTATGTCGATTCCAAATCAATCGTTAACCAGCGTGAAGTTGGCATTGATGTGCTGAACTGGGACATCGCCCTGAAACACGCCGTGCGTGAAGACCCCGATATTATTCTGGTGGGTGAAATGCGTGACCAGGACACCTTCCTGGCCGCCCTTCACGCCGCTGAAACGGGGCACCTCGTCTTCGGCACAATTCACGCCTCAAGCGCCCCTTCAACCATCAGCCGTATTCTTGACCTCTTCCCCCAGGAAATGCACCCGGCCATGCGTCAGAACCTGGCGTTCAACCTGAAGTCGGTCATCGCACAGAAACTGCTGCGAACCACCAAGGACTGGGCTGACAAAACCGGCCAGACCCGCGTGCCAACCTGCGAGATCATGCGTGCGAACCCGATTGTGCGCAAGCTGATTCTAAATGAAGAGGACACCAAACTGGCCGACGCCATTCGTATCGGAAAGGACGAAGGCATGCAGGACTTCACCGAAAGTCTTCGCCAGCTTGTTCTTGCCGAAAAGATTGACCGCGCCACGGCCTTTGAAGTGGCCCCCAGCCCGGACGCCCTGAAGATGGCCCTCAAGGGCATTCAGGTGGCTGCCCCGGGTATCCTTTGATTCCCAACTTCATTCCTTCAGTTGCGACCGGTGGCCCGTCTCTTTACCGGGTGCCGGTTGCATAAACCTTTCACGAACGACCTGCCGACATAACTGGAAATCAGATCATGCGAGGCTTCCGTCCGAAACGCTCTTTCATTGTGTTGCCGGGAACTCTGACCGGGCTGCTTCTTCTCGCTGCCCCGACCGAGGCCGCCGACCTGCTGACGGCCCTTCCCCTGCTCTCACAGGCAGCCAACGCCGAACGGATTTCCGGCTTCTACATGAACATCGCCAAGTTCATGCCGGCACTGGCTTTATTCCTGATCTGGGTTCCCACCGTCTGGTGGGTTGACGACGATTCAAACGAACTCGGCCTGGAAAAAGCCAAGCTCTTCACCACCCTGAACCTCTTCGCCGGCGTCATCGGTCTGCTGGTTCTGCTGCTGGTGCCGAACATTATTGTCGGTATCGCTGTGATGACCCTGGCCTATCTGGTGGCATCTCTGAGCTATGTGGTCAACCGTAACGGCCAGGTGGGCGACACCGACAAAGTTCTTACGCCCTATCACTTTGGCGAGCTGGCCAACAGTTTCTTCGGCCTTCTGGGTGCCAAAAAGAAGGTGTTTAACCGCAACAGGGCGGCGGCTGTTGAAGGCTTCCCAGTGGAATTCATCGGGATTGACCTCAGCACCAAAAAGATGGACATGTTCCGCGTGGCAGCAGCCCAGCAGAATGATTTTTATGTCGAAGTTCAGGGGCTGATCTACGACGCGATCACCCGCCGCTCAACTGATATCTTCCTTGAGCCGGCCCAGGATCAGCTGCAGGTGCGTTACCGGATTGACGGTGTTCTGGTTCAGGCCGAGCCGTTTGACACGGAGTCGGGCCCCGAGATCGTCAACATCGTCAAACTCCTCTGCGGCCTGAGCGTTGAAGAAAAACGCAAGCCTCAGGATGGCACATTCTCAGCCAAGGTTGAAAATCGCACAGTTGACGCCCGCGTGGCGACCGCCGGCACTAAAGTTGGCGAAAAAGTGGCGATTCGTCTCTTTGACAAATCCAACATGGTGACCAAGCTGCACCAGCTTGGCCTGACAACCAAAGAAGAAGAGCTGACCCGCACAACAACCGAGAAGGACAACGGCCTGATTCTCTCTGTTGGCCCGGTTGGCTGCGGCAAGACGACAACGGCCTATGCCATTCTGCGATCAATTGACCCCCTTCTGCGTGACATCAAAACGCTGGAAGAAGTGGTTGAGCAGCAGCTTGACGGCATTGTGGCCGAGGAATACAACTCGAAATCTGGCGAGCCGATGGTTGACCGATTCAAGAGCATTCTGCGAACCGACCCGCAGGTGGTCATGCTGGGCGACTTCAAGGACGACGAAATGGCGACAGTGGCCCTGCAGGCCGCCAACACCAGCCGCCTGATTGTCTCAACATTGACCGGCACCGACGCCATCAAGGCAATTATCAGCCTGGTGGAACGAGGCCTGAGCCGCGATGCCCTTTCTTCGGCCCTGCTGCTGGTCACCTCGCAAAGGCTGGTTCGCACGTTGTGCGAAGGCTGCAAGGAACCATACGCACCGAAGCCGGAATTCCTCAAAAAGTATAACCTGCCGGAAGATACAGAAGCCTTCTTCCGCCCGCCGACCGAGCCACAGCCCCAGGTGTGCGGCGAGTGCGGTGGCGTGGGCTATGTGGGCCGGAGCGGGATTTTCGAAGTGCTCGAAATCACCGACCCCATCCGCGAAATCATCGCCAATAACCCAACCGAAGCGGCTCTGCGTGCCGCCGCAGCCCAGCAGCGCATGGCGAATATTTCTCGCAATGGCCTGCGGCTGGTGCTGGAAGGCAAGACTTCCATCGATGAACTGATGCGGGTGCTGAAATAATTTCAGAGGCTCATCGCGACCAACACAGATACATCATTCAAGGATAATTTTCTCATGAACATGATCTTCGACGGCGTTGCAGCCCTGCTTCTGGTCTTCACCTTCATCGCCATTTCGTCGGAAGGCTGCTGGGGTGCCATCATCGCCTTTTTCAACATTGCCTTTTCCGCGATTGTTGCCATGAACTTTGGCGACAAGGCGGCCGGTTTCGTGGCCGGTAAGGCCGAGTTTCTGAGCGGCTTTGCCGACTGCCTCTGCATGGGCGGCATCTTCGCCGTCACGCTCATTCTGCTGCGATTCGCCACCGACTATCTTGCTCCCGGCAAGCTCAAGCTGCCTCCAGCTCTGGAAGCTATCGGCAAGCTCGTGTTTGGTGCGGCCTCTGCCGGTCTTCTGGTCGGCTTCCTGATCGTCATTCTGCAGACAGCCCCTGTGCACAAGAAAATCGGCTGGGGCATGTACACTCCCGGCGAATCAAACCCGCCATTTGGCCTGGGTCTTGATGAAAAAGCCCTGAAGCTGGTTGAAACCTCGCTCAATGGTCCATTCAAGGGTGCGAACTCTTTCATTGCCTCGGAATGGGTAGCCAAGCGTACTGCCGCCCGGCCCTATGACAACACCCAAGCTGAAGCTGGTGCCACCCCGACTGAAGGCGGCACAGGCACCGACGCCGGTGGAGCCACCCCCGGCTCGCCCAACGCCAATTCGCCCGGCATTCCCGGCGGAACCGGCGGTGCAGCCGTCGGCCTTGCACCGACAATGTAAATCGCTATCAAACCATTTGAGAGAGATTTCAGCGGGGAGTGTTCAGGCACTCCCCGCTTTATTTCCCGCTTATTTTGTGTAGTAATCAAAAACAACCTTGGCCGCTTTGGCACAAAGCACGTCGCCGGCGTTGTCGGGCGTCCAGCTCTGGTCTTCGTTCTGGTCTGTCAGCACGCAAAGGGCCACCGGGCCCGCCTTCGTTTCAATGATCCCCGCCGCCGTTCGCGAGGCATTCACACTGCCGGTCTTGAAAGCAAGCTTTGTGCCGTACGGCAGGTATCGGGGGAATTTATCTTTATCGTCGCATGTGCGAAGGTGGGCATACATCTCTTTTGAAGCCTCAGGGCTCACAATCTTGCCTTCCTGCAGGGCCTGGCACAGGCGAATCATTTCGGCGGCGGTTGTCGAACCAAGCCCAAACTGCTTGGATCGTTCGGGAAAAACAGATGTTTCTCGCTTATAAACTTTGGAATGAATCTTCGTGTTGGGGTATCCCATCGCTTCCATGGTCTTGGCGGTGGCATCAAGGCCGATCACGTCAAGCACCAGGTTGGTAGCGGTGTTGTCAGAAAATTTGATCATCAGGCGAATGGCGTCTTTCAGGGCCAGGGTCGAGCCAGGCGTGAAGTCGTAAGTCAGAATGCCCGAACCCGGCACCATGTCGTCTTTCTTCAGGGTGATCATATGATCAAGCGTCGTCTTTTTCTCGTTCACCTGCCGATAGGCTTCGATCATCACCGGAAATTTGATCAGGCTGGCGGTGGGCATGGGCGAGTCGGCATTCATTGCCCAGCTCTCGCCGGTTTTCAGGTTCTTCACGGCAATGGCCACCTTGCCCTTATGGGCTGAGGCGAGCTTTTCAAGCTCGGGCACATAGGCTGGGGCTGCGTCGGCTGAAATCAGCCGGTTGCCGGTAAAAACCATGGAAGCGACTGAAAATTTCAGGCCTGTGGCCAGGCAGAAGCGGCGGCTTGGCATGTTGAAAAATCCTGTAGAATGAATTGCGGATAATCCGGCACGGATTTTAATCTCTACGATATATTAACCAATATGCCCGACCACGATCAGAACCAATACGACAATATTTTGGAAGATGCAACCGACGAAGGCGGATTATTCTCCGACTGGCCTTCGCTTTTGATGATTCTGGCGGCGATTGCCATCTCGGCCTGGTGCTTCTGGCCTGTGGGAACAAGCGAAAGAGCCCCGGAAAAAACG
>JBJTRR010000052.1:0-1327 GCA_046076185.1 bacterium
GCCGTCGGCCAGGCGGGCGTCGGCCAGAGGAGTGGTTTCATCAACGCGGCGACCAATCCGGCCCACAATGCGCTGAATGATCTGCACCAAGTGTTTGTCGTCGTTAAAAACGATATTGGCGCGTTCAATCTTGCCATTGCGTTCAACGTAAGTGACTTTGGGTCCGTTGACCATGATTTCCGAAATCGAAGGGTCAGACATCAGGCTTTCCAGCGGGCCCAGGCCAAAGGTTTCGTCAATAACTTCATTGATGAGCCGGTTACGCTCGTCAATCGTCATGAGCTGGTTCGACCGGTCAAGCAGAATGGCGGCGGCTTCGCGCACTTCGGCCCGAAGCTGATCCTGATCCATCTTGCCCAGAACGGAAAGGTCCATGCTTTCAATCAGCTGCCGGTGCAGGTCTCGCTTTAATTTCACAAAGCGGGCAGCTTCAGCGGCCGAGACAGGCGATTCTTCCCTGACTATTTCAGATTTTTGTGATTCAGCAGGCCCGAGTGGTGTTGGATCCGGGCCAGAGCGGCCGGGCACTTCGGGCACATTTTCTGTAGGAACAGCAAGGCTGGGGCGGGTGTTGGCAAGGCTGAAGCCTGTGCGAAATCCTATGGCCAGATCTCCTTATTGTGAAGGGTGGAGAGATCTTGAAATGGAAACGTAAGTTTTATTGGCCTGACTGACCGGTTTAAATTACATCATGAACGATGCAATGAAGCTTGGCAGGCGTGTGACAATGCCCGATGGTGCCTTTTTGGCTTCCGTTTTCGGAATCAGGCTGAATTTGTTCATCAGATTCTCGGCCATCTGTCCGAAGGCATTTGACAGATGAGAGTTTGGTGAATCAATCACCACGGGCACGCCCACATTGCTGGCCAGGTTGGCTGATTTTGGGTCGTTCGGCAGAACCCAGTCAAGCTTGCCGCCGAGCACTTCCTCGGCCTTTTCCAGCTCAACTTCATACGGTTCACCCTTGCGGTTTGTGACCACCTTGAATTTGCCGGCCGGTATTTTGCACTGTCGGGTCTGAAATTCCAGAAACCGGCTTGTGTTACGAATCGTCTGAAAATCAAGGCGATTAACCACCAGAACCAGGTCGGCTTTATGGATAATCTTCTGGCTCATTTCACTATAGCCTGAAGGCATATCGATAATCGTGAGCGGGAAGTTTTCACGACAGTAGTCAAGCGTATGGAGGATGGCTTCTTCTGAATAGGCGGAGTCAATGTTGATGGTGTCAGGGGCTGGCAGCACCGGCACGCCGGTGTTTTCATATCGGGTCAGGGTGCGCTGAAACATGTCAGGGTCAAGCGTCTGGTTGGGCTTGATCAGGTCA
>JBJTRR010000053.1:0-2396 GCA_046076185.1 bacterium
AATTGATCGTATCATGAATTTTGCACGAGACATACAAAAAAAGGACGGGAAAATTCCCGTCCGCTTGTCATGCCTTTGGAAAGCCGATTGTTCAGCGAGCCGATCACGACTCATCATCTTCACGCAGCTTGGCCAGCACCGAATAATCTTCAAGTGTTGATGTATCGCCGGTTGAGGCTCGTCCGGCGGCAATGTCGCGCAGCAATCGCCGCATGATCTTGCCGGAACGGGTCTTGGGCAGCGAGTCGGTAAACTTGATTTCGTCGGGCCGGGCCAGGGCGCCAATTTCTTTCACCACGTGGGCCATCAGCTCTTTCTTCAGGGCGTCGCTGGCCGTGTGGCCCGTGGCCAGCGTGACGAACGCCACAATGCCTTCGCCCTTGATCTCGTCGGGTCGGCCCACCACTGCGGCTTCAGCCACATAGGCATGGCCCACCAGCGCCGATTCCACTTCCATGGTGGAAAGCCGGTGCCCTGAGACGTTGAGCACGTCGTCAACCCGGCCCAGAATCCAGTAATTGCCGTCGTCGTCCTGCCGGGCGCCGTCGCCGGTGAAATATTTGCCGGGAATCTGGCTCCAATAGGCTTCCTTGTAGCGTTCGGGGTCGCCATAAAGCGTGCGCAGCATGCTGGGCCAGGGCTGGCTGATGGTAAGAAAACCGCCCGAGCCCTGCGGCACGGTGTTGCCTTCCTTGTCAAGAATTTCCGGCACAATGCCCGGCATTGGCCGGGTGGCCGAGCCTGGCTTTGTGGGCGTGGCACCCGGCAAGGGGCTGATCATGATCGACCCGGTTTCTGTCTGCCACCATGTGTCAACAATCGGGCAGCGGCCGCCGCCGATCACCTGGCGATACCACATCCAGGCTTCGGGGTTAATCGGTTCGCCCACCGAGCCCAGCAGCCTCAGGCTGGAAAGGTCGTGCTTCATCGGGTGCTGGTCGCCCCACTTCATAAAGGCACGAATGGCCGTGGGGGCGGTGTAAAGAATCGTAACGCGGTAATCTTCAATGATCTTCCAGAAGCGGGCCTCATCCGGCCAGTTCGGCGCGCCTTCATACATGACAATTGTCGCGCCATTGGCAAGCGGCCCGTAAACCAGGTAAGAGTGGCCGGTGACCCAGCCCACATCGGCTGTACACCAGTAAGTGTCTTCGTCCTTCAGGTCGAACACCAGCTTGGTGGAGTAGGTTGTGCCCACCAGATAGCCGCCCGTGGTGTGCAGAATGCCCTTGGGCTTGCCGGTCGAGCCGCTGGTGTAAAGGATAAACAGCGGGTGTTCGCTATCGACCGGCTCGGCTTCACACTGGCCTGAAACGGCGTGCATCAGGTCGTGCCACCAGTGGTCGCGGCCTGGCGTCATGTTCACTTCGTGGCCGGTTCGCTTCACCACAAGCTGCCGCTGCAGGTTCGGGCACAGGGCGGCGGCGGCATCGGCATTTTCCTTCAGCGGAACGATCTTGCCGCGACGATAGCCGCCATCGGCCGTGACCAGCACCTTGGCGTTTGAGTCTTGAATTCTTCCGGCCAAAGCTTCGGCCGAGAATCCGCCAAACACCACCGTGTGCACGGCACCAATCTTGGCACAGGCCAGGCAGGCATAGGCCAGTTCAGGAATCAGCGGCATGTAAATGGCAACGGTGTCGCCCTTCTTCACACCCAGCTTTTTCAGGACGTTGGCGAACTTGTTCGTGGCACGCTGAAGGTCTTGATATCGCAACACTTTGCGTTCGCCCGGCTCGCCTTCCCAGATAATGGCGGCCTTGTTGGCTTTGGGGCCATTGGCGTGGCGGTCAATGCAGTTGTAAGCGGCGTTGAGCTTGCCGCCGGTGAACCATTTGGCAAAGGGGGCGTCTGACCAGTCGAGAGTCTGGGTGAAGGGTTCGAACCACGAGACCATGTCGTTGGCCACCTTGGCCCAGAAGCTGTTGGGGTCGTTTTTGGCGGCTTCCCAAATGGCCTGGTATTGATCCATGCTGGAAACATGGGCCTTGGCCGAAAATTCAGCGGGCGGCTGAAAGGTGCGGGTTTCCTGAAGGACGGACTGAATGGAACCTGAGCCGGATGACATGAGTCAAAAACTCCAGACGGACGCACCCGCGAGACGGCAGACCAGGCGAGAATGATTCGTCCGAAACTCTCTGATTGATGGGTTTATGTACGGTTTACCCTGCCGCCGGGAAATTGTTTTTGCCAGATTCGCGGCGGCGATGCAGGGCTGGCTGGGCCAGCAGCCTGTAGTGGAAGATTCGATCATAAAAAGATCGACCCGCCCCGTCAACGAACTGAGGCACAAACCGCCGCCCTTTTTTCCGCTTCGACCGTTACCCCCCGCCGCCCTGGCGAGCGATGGCCGGGCCAGGCCGACGACCTTTCAGGCAACGATCGTTCCCCGCCGG
>JBJTRR010000054.1:0-7693 GCA_046076185.1 bacterium
GGCAAAATGGAGCTTTCTAGAGTTATTCCCGAACCTGGCCCAAGAATCACGAAAGCCAAACCGGCCAACGACTTGCAAATTCTGGTTGATCAGGGTGGCACGATCGAACTGGCTGAAGGTTTATACAAGTTTCACAAGCCGCTGACGATACGCAGGCCTGTCAGGCTTTTGGCGACTGAAAAGGCCAGAGCCGTTTTGCAATTTTCTAGTAAGGACCATCAATTTTGGACGGGGGCCATCAAAATTTTGTCGGGTGGTGTGAGTCTTGAAGGCTTGGAGATAGAGTGCCTGGAATCAATTGACTGGAACACGGAGGTTGCCGACGGACCAGCCGTGATCACTTCAGGCACTGACAAAGCCGACCCTCGCTCAACTCAGGCCAATTTATACGGTATTCGCCTGACTCGACTGAAAATCAGCTGTTCTTCTGTTTTATCCCAAAGTTCGGCAAACCAGCCATCACAGGCCCTTCGGCTGATTCGAATGATGAATGTATCGATGGGCGCGATTGAAAGCTCTGTGCTTCAGGGCGGTGGTCTGTTGCTTGCTGATGGCCCATGGTTTATCAGGCAAAATCGCTATGACGGCCCACCTTCCGGCAGTTTTGCTGGTGAAATGATTCTGGCCCATCGGCCGGTCGATCTGGTTGTGGAATCAAACAGGGTTGAACCACTGCAACGGATGGGTGATGTCCTTCAATTCATAAAGATATCCGGCAAGGCAACATCGGTTCGTGTTGGTGGAAATCTGGTTAGAAACATCGGCCCGAGAGATTTACGCAACACGCTGGCGAATCGGGTGAAACCTGTTTTTGAAGCTGGTTCAAGGCGTATAAAATTTGAAGGCGAACCACTTTACATCTCCGAAGACGGTAAGCTGATTCTCTTTCCTGATATGATGGATATTGAGCCCTCTGTGGGCGATTGTGTGGCAATCCTGAGCAGTGAAAACGCGGGGAAATATCATGTCGTTCGCCAGAATCTGGGAGGCGGAGCGATTTTGGTTGACCCACCCATGACTTCCAAAAATCAGTCGCTTAACCCCCCTGCCGTTTCTCTGGCCAGCGGTATCAAACACCTGATCGTTTACAAAAATACCATCGAGGCCAGGGCCGTTGACGACAACCATTTGTCTCTCACTGGAAACCATTTCGGCACAATTGTGATGGATAATGTGTTTGAGGGCGGTGGCGAGAGTGTGGTGGCAACCTCGCCGCCGACTGAATCGCCCATGATGGCCGGCTGGACCCATGCCCCGATGTCGGGTCTGATTTTTCACGGCAATATCACCCGCGACCCCAACAAGCCAATTCGCCTGAGTGTTGAGCGTGGTAAACAAGTGAAATCAACTGAAAACAGGGTTTATTTTTCAGCCCAGTTCAATTTCAACCGTCTGGCTTTGCCACCATCGGGAATTCCACTTCTGGTGGGCGATCCAGGCCAGGGCGATCCAGGCAGCCTTCAACTTTCTGTCAACGGCAATCTGACCGGTTCGGGGGCGGCTGAAATCAGCGTGCAAAGCGCTGTTATCAATGGATCAATGCTGACAGATGCGAAAATTCCGCTCTCGACGTCCGAATCAATCCAGACAACAGACAATCGCCGGATATCCCGATAATTTTCTCTATGCTCGATTCATCAGAGTCTGTTTATCTGAAAGATTCATTAGCATCTGGGAATGCTCGCGACTGAACATCGCCGGCGAATTTGGTCACGGCCTCGCGAATCAGTGTTTTCAGGTCGGCATAAGGTCGAACAAATTTTGGCCTGTGGCCGTCAAAAAGGCCTAGCAGGTCGTGGCCCACAAGCACCTGTCCATCACATAAAGGCCCGGCGCCTATGCCAATTGTAGCTGACTTAACCTCCGTAGTAATATTCGCGGCAAGGTCGGCTGGCAGGCACTCAAGCACGATACCGAATGCACCGGCATCAGCGATTGCTTTCGCGTCATCCATAATTTTATGCTCGTTTCGCTGAACTTTATAACCGCCCATGCTGTGAACATGCTGTGGCATCAGTCCGACGTGGCCCATCACCGGAATTCCTGCCTGCACCAGGGCACTCACAGTCGGGGCAAAATGGCGGCCGCCTTCCAGCTTCACGGCTGCACAGCCTGTCTCTTTAATCACACGTGAAACATTCCTGATCGCCTGCTCTATCGATTCGTGATAACTTCCAAATGGCATGTCAGCGACCACCATCGCCTTTGAGCTGCCCCTGACTACCAATTCCGTGTGGTAAATCATCTGGTCCAATGTCACAGACAAGGTATTTGGTCTGCCCTGAACCACCGTCCCCAGTGAATCACCGACGAGCAGGCAATCAACCAGACCAGAACTGTCGATCAGACGGGCCATGGTGAAATCAGCCGCTGTGATCATCACAATCGGTGTATGACCCTTTCGGGCAATAAAATCGGGGACGGTGATTGGCTTCGTAGGATTCATCGCTCTGGTCTGTCTGAAACTCTCTTGTTCAGGTCGTATAGTAGCAGTCCGCCCAATGAATCGACAAGGTTTTCGTCGCTCAACAAAGGGCTCAGTTGTTGGTGCCAAGCCTGCCACTGGGGGTCGGTCTCCAAAACCAGAAACCATCGCCCGCCTTTTTTCCTGTAAAATTCCAGCAAAGCCAAAGGCGATGGCCCTTTCAGGCTACCACCCCATGCTCTTGCTGCACGATTTTGGGCTTCGGCTGGCCATTCCCACCGTAAACCTGGCTGGTCAAGAGCGTAAACTGTGGCTTCATCCGCTATGAGATAACTGCCGTCGCTAGATGAGATTGCGCCAATAATGGTATCGGGCCGATGAACCAGAGGTAGCCACTGCTCAGGCGTATCCCAGGTTGAACGGCTTTGCCAGAAGCCTGTCGTCACAAAAATCAGAAAAATTGAAAATGTGAATGCAGGGCGAATATCAGCCAATCGGCTGAAAACCAGGCCACAAGCCATTGCCACAGCGGGTGAGGGTACCAGCCAGTAATATCCATGATGGGCCTTGGCACCAACAAGCATTAACCAAGCTATTAACGCCACGCTTGGTAAGGCTAAGGCTCGAAATGAAAATTTCATCATAACCCCGGCCATTATGATTAATGAAACCAGAGGTGTCCAAGCCCGCCACGCGATATTTAATATGATCTGTCGAAGTCGTGTTAAATCGCTTAATCCAAAGGGGCCAACCATTTTCCACCAGTAATCCATGCCGTCGTTCGCCTGGCCTATGGCAACAGTTTCGCTGACCGATTTCAAATAAAAAGCCCAGCCATACCACGACATTGAGATGAGAAATACAACCAAAACCTGAATCATTATTTTTTTGATTTGAAATGGTGAAGAATTTTTTATAAATAGCATAAGTCCCAGTGGTAGCAGTGTAATTTTGGTCGCAAAGCCCAATGTCAATAAACCAATCCCCACAGATTGTAATTTCCTGGTGTTCGTCATGGTATGAATTCCAATCCCCAGCAAAACCAGCCCAAGTGCCAGCGAATCAGGTTGGCACGCCCGGCCAAAACGTATGGAAACCGGCATGGAGAGAAATACAATCCAAGTAAATAATGTTGCATTTCTCCCTATCATTCGCCATACCCATAAACCAATTCCAGCCAATGTCATTATTGTGCCGGCCATTGAAACAAGTCTGGCCGATGTTTCAATCGCCATTCCTGTCGATAAATACAATCGGGCGACAAGCCACGCGTAAATCGGTGGTTCAACCAGAAAATAACTTGGGAAAGGGCCGGTTTGAAGTTTTGGATAAAAAAAACTGTCGCCTCGTGCCAATCCTCTTGCCACCATGGCGGTCGGAACCTGGCGACCGATATATCCTTCAAAAATAGGCTGGTTGATATTCCATAACTCAAGCCCAAACCTGATGATAAAGACTATCGCCAAGCTCGCGGTCAGCATCAGTTTCTGTAGTCGGCCAAGTGCCTGTTCTTCCATGATTGTCGTGATTGACCGCCCAATTTCAACGTCTGCTCGCCCATTTTGGCCTGTAACCTGAATAGGTCGTCGAGTTCGGATGATTCTTGGCCACAAGTTCGGCCACGATTTTACCACTTTGGGCGACCATTGGCATGCCTGGCCCAGGCTGAACGGAAGTGCCAACAAAATAAAGGTTTGGAACTTCATCCAGGGTATTGGTTGGCCGGAAGGCTCCGTCCAGAATATTCTGATCAGGGCCAAGGCCATAAATGGCACCCCGATGAGCATAAAATTTCTTGTGCCAGTCGTGGGCCGAGGTGATTTTCATATCAACAATTGACGACTTGAATCCAGGCAGCCATCGATCTTCAATTTGCTGAATGATGGCCTTGGCATAGGCTTCGTCGCGTGCAGGGTCTTGATTTTTTCCCGGCTCAAACGGTGGAATACCAACCACGACAAATGGATTACTGCCATGGGCTGGTGCATCAGCCGAATCTGTCTCGCTTGTCACGTTCAGGTAAATGGCAGGGTCTGCGGGATAGCGTTTATCAATAAAAATTTCATTATAGACATTGTTAGACCCCTCAGTCAGCAGAATCATGTGGTGAGCCAGGTCGTCCCATCGTCGGTCGCTGCCGATCTGCAAGGTAAAATAGCTGGCCGCCGCTGTAACATCGCCGGTTCGTCTTCGCTCAACCAGCGGGCTGAATTGCGGCCCACCGTCTAGCATCTGGTGAGTTCGAATGTAGTCGGCATTCGACACAACCACATCGGCCTTAAACTCGCCAGCGGTTGACTCTACAGCCACAGCCACGCCCTTCGGGTTTCGCCTGATGGCAGTAACTTCAGCATTTGTGACAATACGCACGCCTTTTTCGGTGGCAGCTCGGGCGATGGCTCGTGGAATCTCGGCGATTCCACCCTTGGCTGGATACCAAACACCCTCACGCAAGATTGTCCATGGTAAAATGACGAGCGATGCCGGGGCCGTGGCAGGATCATATCCTGAAAATGTCGGTAACCCGTAAAAAAGTTCGCGAATTGCCGGATGACGGAAATGTGCGTCAATCTCTTCCGTATATTTGCGTTGGGGCGGCACAATGAAAGCCGACCAAAGCAATTTTGAAAGTAAAACGTCAGGCCAGCTTGAGAGCATTCGATCGCAGTAGGAACTACCTAGTCTTTCAGCGAATCGGTCGCATTTTTCAAGAAACCGGTCGAGGCCGCGGGCATCTTCCTGATCAATCGAAGCGATCGTATCACGAAGCTTTGCAGGGTCTGACGAGAATTCCAAGCTCCGGCCGTCGGTCATTTTGAGTCGAAATGCCGGTTCCAGCTTGCGAAATGGCAGATATTCGTCAGGGTCAAACCCTGATCGCTCAAAAAGTTGGCGATAAACCCAGGTAAGAACAACAATACTGGGGCCTTCATCCCAACGAAATCCATTGCTCTCTCGAGCTGAAGCTTTGCCACCAATTGTCGGATGTCGCTCTAAAACCGTGACATCATAACTTGATCGCCTGAGTTCAAGAGAAGCCGAGAGCCCGCCAATTCCACCACCAATGATCACAACTCGCTTCATCTGCCATGTTTCCGTGAAGTAGGAATTTTGAGACTCATATCAGGTTGTTTTCTGATATTGTAGTCAGATATTTAATGGCGTCCAGCTTTTGCGAAGGTTTCATAATTCGGATTCATTTGTTATATTTAATGAATGTGAAAAGCTGAAAATCACGAGGTTTGCTGTGCCAATAGCCAGAATTGTCAACATAGCTGCTTATCAATTTGCCCAGCTTCGAGAATTAAAGCCTTTGCGTGAACGGCTCTTAAACCAGTGCCGGTCGCTTGGAATCAAGGGCACGATTATGCTGAGCGAAGAAGGAATTAACCTCTTTCTGGCCGGCACGGAATCGAGCATCGAGGGCATTCTCGATGAAATTCGTCAGATACCTGGCTTGGAATCGCTCGCGGCAAAATTTAGCGAGAGCGATCATCAGCCCTTTTCACGCATGCTCGTTAAAATTAAAAAAGAGATCATTGCATTTGGTGTAGGTGGATTAAAGTACGAAGAATATGGCCACCAGAAATTGAAACCTGCTGAGCTAAAGCAGTGGTTTGATGAGGGGCGAGATTTCATTTTGCTTGACACTCGTAATGACTATGAAATTAAACTTGGCACATTTAAGGGTGCCATTGACATGAAAATTCAGCACTTCAGGCAATTTCCGGCGGTTAGCCGAAATCTGCCGGAAGACTGGAAGAAAAAACCGATTGTCACATTCTGCACGGGTGGCATTCGCTGCGAAAAAGCCGGCCCATTTATGGAGAGCATTGGTTTTGAAAATATTTATCAGATCGACGGTGGCATACTGAAGTATTTTGAGGACTGTGGCGGTGCCCATTATGAAGGCGACTGTTTTGTGTTTGACGACCGGGTCGGGCTTGACCCGAGCCTGCACGAAAGCGACGCCGCCAAGTGCTTTGCCTGCCAGTCGCCGCTGACACCAGAAGAAATGGCCGATGCCCGCTATGAATTCGGGCGAAGCTGCCCATATTGCCATGTGACTGACGATGAAAAACGCCGCCAGACACTGAAAAAACGGCACGAAGCGATCTATCAGGCCACACATCCCCTGCCCGGCTCGGCCGCTTATGAGAATTTCCGGCCTGTGAAAGTCGGCTCGCGGCATCACGGCCTTTCAATGCTTGATTTTCTGGCGGCGATTTTACCGCACATCAGCCGCGAAACCTGGGCGGAACGGCTGGCTGAAGGCAGATTTTTTAATCGTGACAGGCAACAGGTTGGTGCAGAGAATGTCGTCGCATCGGGCGATCGCTACTATCAGCGGATGGAAGCCACGGCCGAGCCTGATATCAACCCCGATATTGAAATCTTGCATGAAGACGAAGCGATCATTGTCATCAACAAGCCGGCACCTTTGCCCATGCACCCGTGTGGCCGGTTTAATCGCAATTCACTGCAGAATATCATAGCCCAGGTTTATAGCCCGCAGTGCCCCAAGCCAGCCCATCGGCTCGACGCCAACACTTCGGGCGTGCTGGTGCTTTCACGCACCCGCCATTTTGCCGGCCTTCTTCAGCCACAATTTGAACGCGGCGAGATTCGCAAGCAATACCTCGCCAGAGTTTTGGGGCATCCACCCGAAGATAATTTCTTCAGTGATGCACCGATCAGTGCCCGCTCGGGTGAAGTCGGATCTCGTTCAATTGATTTCGAAGATGGGTTGCCGTCTCGTACTGAATTTGAAGTTGTTGAGCGAATGAGCGATGGCACGGCCCTGCTGCGTGTTCGGCCTCTGACAGGTCGAACCAACCAGATTCGCGTACATTTGTGGCACCTTGGCTGGCCAATCGTTAACGACCCTGTTTATTTACCGGGCTTGCAGGTGGGCGATCATCAGACAATTGAAAATCATGATGCACCCATGTGCCTTTTTGCACATGTGATCACGTTTCGACACCCCCTGAATGATGAATGGATGACATTTGCAGCCAATCCACCCGATTGGGCAAATTCTGTGTTTAATATCCAATCATCAAGACAGGTTTTTTCTGATGAGAAATGAAATGCAACCCGATTTTAATTCGTTATTTCTATATAACGATTCAATTCCTTGACGATATTCGATAATGTTCGTGCGGGCTTACCTTTTTCGGCAGGGAAACTGACTTCAACTGTTGCCTCGTTAACCATAGGATCCAGACCGAAAACTAACCGTGGGTCGCTTGACGACAGATAACTGGT
>JBJTRR010000055.1:0-1501 GCA_046076185.1 bacterium
CAGGGCACGAACTGGCCGGCCGACTACCGCGGCGGCGTCTTCACGCTGAACCTCCACGGCCGGCGGATCAACCACGACCGCCTCGCGCCGCGGGGCGCCGGCTACACCGCCTCCCACGCCGCCGACCTGTGCTCCATCGCCGATCCCTGGTTCCGCGGCATGGAACTCGTCGTCGGACCGGACGGCGGCGTCTTCATCGCCGACTGGACCGACACGGGCGAATGCCACGACCACGACGGCGTGCACCGCGTTTCGGGCCGGATGTATAAAATTACGTATGGCCAGCCACGCAAGCCGATAAGCAACGATATTCGTGATTTGTCGCAGGCCGATCTTCTCAATCTTCTGACACATGCCAATGAATGGTATGCCCGCCAGACCCGACTTGAAATCGCCAGACGCCTGCAAAACCAGAATCTTGCGAAGGCTGAGGCTGAAAAAAGCCTGAAATCATTATTTCAAACAACAACCAACCCTGTGCATCAGGTGCGTGCCATGCTGGCCCTGCATGCGGCGGGTCTGGCCGGGCAGAACGAGCTTGAAACGTGGCTTGGGCACGAAAATCCACATCTAAGAACATGGGCACTGCGACTTTTGACAGACCCGTCGCGTGGTGTTGACTTATCAGCCACATCAGCAAAATTGCTGGCAGAAAAGGCTTCGCACGAAAAATCGGCCCCGGTCAGGCTGGCATACGCCTCAGCACTTCGGCATGTTCCGCTGGAAAGTCGCTTGCCAATAGCCCGCAACCTGCTGCAGGCAAGCGAAGACGCCGGCGACCACAACCAGCCGATGATGATCTGGTATGGCATTGAACCCCTTGCTGAAAAACACCAGGAATTACTGGTTGATCTTTTCCATTCTGCAAAAATTCCAATCGTGCGCAAGTGGATTGCACGCCGGATCACACAGGAATATGAGAAGAACCAGGCAGTTTTGACAAAACTGCTGAAATCCAATTCAGGCCTTTCGACACAAGCATCGCTTGACTTGGCCCAGGGCATGACTGAAGGCCTGAGTGGCCGCCGCAAAGCCGAAAAACCTGATGGCTGGGACACTTTTGCCAAAAAAGCCAATGAATCGGGCGACCAGCCGCTTCAAAATGAAATCACCAGCCTGAGCGCCTTTTTCGGCGATGGAATTGCCATTGAATCCATTCGCCAGATTGCACTCGATTCCGGCCGCGACCTTGCCTCGCGCAGACAGGCCCTGAAAGCCCTGATCGAAGCCCGTTCGCCAAATCTGAAGCAGGACTGCCGCTCGCTTTTTCTGGTGCGAGATCTTTCCACCACCGCTGCCCAGGGGCTGGTGCTGTTTGATGACGCCGGATTGGCCGACGAGACATTAAACAATTTTTCTCGCCTTTATGGCTATGAACGCAGCCCGGTCATTTCCACTCTGATTTCAAGACCACTCTGGGCGAAGAAAATCCTAGTCGGAGTCGATACCGGCAAAGTGCGCCGCGATGAAATTACCGCAACTATGGCCAGACAGATCAGGA
>JBJTRR010000056.1:0-2285 GCA_046076185.1 bacterium
AGGAGATTCTGCAGAGCCATCCCGAAACCAACGGCGTGGTGCTTGACATTGCCAGCGTTGATTTTTTCTCAAGCACGGCAATTGCCACACTTGTGCTGCTGAAAAGAAATGTGACCAGCAGGGGTGGCCGGCTTGTGATCAGCGGCATGCATGCTGATGTGCGACAGGCCCTGGAAATTGTCAAGCTGGCCAGCCATTTTGACGTTGCGGACAACGTTCCGGCTGCTCTTGAAATGATTCATTCGTCATAACCCGTAAACACGACAAATTCACCGATATTTCTGAATATTGATCTGAATCAAGAGTGAATGAGCCGGCAAAGCCTGCCGATTTTTTTCAATAACTAATCGAAATCTCCATGAACCGGAGAGCGGGTTTTGTCCGCACCGCCATGGAATTTCGGCCCTCGGATAAGAGTAAGCCGAAACGCGCTCTGGTCGCGGATTATCGACGCAGGATGCCAGTGGAGAGGATCTCCGCCTACCCGAACTATTTCGGGCTCTGTGCCGCCCGGCTCGTGCATAAACCATGCGCGACCTGATCCGGAACAGTTCTTGTGAACTGTTCAACCGTGCGGAAATATCGGAGTCAAGGAGGGATTTCTCCATGTCGCATGTTAATCGCAGGTCGGATCGTCGCACCGACAAGAATGTAGTTCGTAACATTGAATCACTCGAATCGCGGGCCCTGCTGACAACCCTGCCTGCCTCGCCATTCAAGTTCTACACTCCTTATGTTGTGCCTGTGCAGACCAAAATGCACGGCGGCACGAACCAGGCTCCATATGTTGCCTCTTCAACCAGCCAGCGGGCTTTGAACAATCTCGACAATTCGGGCCGGATCGTTCGCGGCGAAGATCGTAACGGCAACACCTATGTTCTTACAGTGCATGGGCCTGGTGAAGTCGTTGTGACCGACGCGACACCCAACGATGGCGTGCTGATGGACGACATCGACACGATTCAGATTGTTGGCGGCAACATTAACCGGACCTATGTTACCGGGCAGGTCAGCTCGTCCACACGTATTGTGACCGACGGCATGGTTCGTTTCCAGCACCTGATCTCGCAGAACGGTGTCAACTCCATCATTCTTAATGGCTTTGCATTGGCACAGACGATTCCGTCGCCAACCACGACGCCGACAACCACACCTGAGCCAAGTGTTTATCTGCCAGGTGGCGTTCGCACTCTCCAGATCGCCGATATTGAGAAATTCAATGATATTACGGGCACCCCGAACCCGTTCCAGATCATTGTTGGCGACTCGTCGGCTCCGCTGGCGATTGCACCAATCATTCGCGTTGGCACGATTTATAACACCGACTTCGATTCTACGAAAGTCGGCGTTCCTGCCACACCTGACAGCATGCCCAGTGTTGAATTTCTGGTTTACGGCCCAACCAAGGCCCTGACAACCAACGCCATCACGCGGGATACGCCGGTGGCTGGTCAGTCAACTCTCTTCCCGCCAGTGGGCTCACAGGGAATGACGTCGATCTCAACGACTTCCATTGGCCAGTTCCAGTCAATGGGATCGGTGAATTTCACACGAATCGCCAAGACAAATTCGGCCAATACGATGACTGTTTCACCACAGACATCGCTTAGCCACGCCGGTCTGATACACGTCGGCGGTAATGCCGATGCCCTTTCTGTCAGTGTCAATGGCCCGATTCGCAGCCTGCGACTGATGAGAGGCCTGGGTAACCCGAACGGCACCTCAACAGCGGCAACCACATTTGGCACACCACCCGCTGCAACCGGCTTCCCGGCTGCCTGGGGCACTCCTCCAACAACCAATGGCTACCCGGCCACTGGCCTGATGGGTGGCCAGATTAATGCAGGCAGTATTCACCGGCTTGCCGTGGGTGCTGCAAATACTGTGATGGTCACATCAAACAGCCCGCAGAATGTGCAGTCAACTAACGGCTCAACCAATTACGCGCCGAAGGCCGGCAATGCGCTGACATCTTCAGCAATTACCACTTCGGGCAATATTGGTACGCCTGCCAGCCGCACGGGTCTGATTCACAAATACAACAAGGTGATTCGGTCCAACAAGGCTGGGGCAACCATCACGGGCGACCTGCAGCAGTCGGAAATTGCCGCCGGATTTGACTACAACCAGTATGTCAGTGGCGTGAGCCCGATCACAGGGCCTTCGGCTATTCGAGGCCTGAGAATGAAGGGCAGCCTGGTAGATTCAGTGATCTCGGCCAGCTATGCTCCGAACACGGCCAACAACAACTTTAACGCCTCTGGATCAAACCAGGTTGACCAAGG
>JBJTRR010000057.1:0-7035 GCA_046076185.1 bacterium
CTGCATACGACGAGATTGACTTCCGCGTGCCGCTGGTGGTTCGGCTGGAAGGAACAAATGTCGAGAAAGGCATGGAGATGCTTTCGCAGAGCGGCCGTCCGATTATTGTGGCCAAGGGCCTGACCGACGCTGCCCAGAAGGTAGTGGCCTCAGCAGCCAGCGGAAAATAAAAAGTGGTGGTCCCGTATTGGCAGAAGAAAACACCCGGGCCGTGTCCAGTGAATTGAATCATCATCCAAGAGACTGAAATCATATGAGTATTCTGGTCAATGAGAACACTCGCCTGATCTGCCAGGGAATTACCGGCAAGGCTGGCGAATTTCATTCAACACAGTGTAAGGCTTACGGCACAAATCTGGTCGGTGGGGTCACACCCGGCCGTGCAGGGCAGACGGCTGTTGGTCTGCCTGTATTCGACACCTGCATTGAAGCCGTGGCACAGACAGGTGCCAATGCTACGATGATTTTTGTGCCACCGCCTTTTGCGGCGGATTCCATTATGGAAGCGGCCGATGCCGGCATTGAGCTGATTATCGCCATTACGGAAGGCATTCCGGTAGTCGATATGGTACGTGCGGTGGCCTACCTGAAGGCACACCGGCCGAACGTGCGGCTGATTGGGCCGAATTGCCCGGGCGTGATTACGCCTGGTGAATGCAAGATTGGCATTATGCCTGGCTATATTCACAAGCCGGGCAATGTGGGCGTAGTAAGTCGTTCTGGCACGCTGACTTATGAATCTGTCTGGCAATTGACTAACCTGGGTATTGGCCAGAGCACTTGTGTGGGCATTGGCGGCGACCCTGTGAATGGAACGTCGTTTTCTGATGTGCTGAAGATGTTTCAGGCCGACCCAAATACGGAAGCCATCATGATGATGGGCGAAATTGGCGGAAACGCCGAAGAGCAGGCCGCCCAGCTTAAGAAAGATGGCGTGATTACCAAGCCAATGGCGGCGTTTATCGCCGGTCAGACAGCCCCGCCAGGTAAGCGAATGGGCCATGCCGGTGCGATTATTTCAGGCGGGTCGGGTGCGGCGTCTGACAAGATCGCAGCCCTTGAATCGGCCGGAATTCTGGTGGCCAAGTCGCCCGCTGAAATGGGTATCACCCTTCAAAAGGCAATGAAGGGCTGATTGCCTGACAATTGAAGAATCATATTGGCGGCAGGAGAAATCTCATTCTCCTGTCGCTATTTTGTTTGATTCACCGGTTTTGATTTCAGGGAAGCGAGATAGGCGACGAGGTCGCGAAGTTCACGCATCGTCATTTTATTGCCAAGTTTTTCGGGCATGAGTGAAGAGCCTTTTTTCTGCTCCTCGATGGCATTTTTATCGATCGTGATGGATTTGCCTTCGGCGGTGCGGATGACGATCCTGGCTGGGAATTCTTCCTGAACAAGCCCTGTGGCAATGGTGCCGTCGCGCAGGGCTACAACAATCGTTTCAAAGCCTTTGGCCAGAGAAGCGTTGGGTTCAACGATAGAAAGGAGTATTTCTCGATTTGACAAGCGATTACCAACATCATCAAGGGCAGGGCCGACACGATCAGCGGCGTTGGCAGGCAGGTGGCAGCGAACGCAGGAAAGATCGGTGCGATTGGTAAAAAGCTGTTTACCGGCTTCGGCATTACCGCCGGAAATGGCTGGATTCCACTTGGCTAGAGGGTCTTTTTCCAGTTGCATTTTATGAAAATTGTCGAGCCTGTTGCGAAGGTTTCGCCCAGCCTTTGCCAGCTCGTCGGCCGATTCACGTACTTCCAGATGCAATTCTGGCGGTAGTTTGCCTTTGGTCAGTTGATCGACAAGCGACGACATGATTTTCAGCGATTCAGGATCTTCGTGATGACCCAGCAGTCGAATCGCTCGCTGTTTTTCGTCGATCCGGCCATCGGCAAGAACTGATTTTACGACAGTCAGGCGATCGTTTTCGGCCAATGCATCAAGCAGTTCAATTGCTTTGAGTTTTAATTCGGTTTTATCGCTCCTGAGAGCTTTGTTCACGATGGATGCAGAATCGCTGGAACCAGATTTTACCAGCATTTCCAGTGCTTTTGACTGAACAGCCAGAGCAAAACCTGTGTTTTTAAGTATGGAAATGTAATTCGCTTGAAACTCGCCGGGGCCATTCTTTTCAAGAAACTGCAAGGCGGCAAGCTGAATCGCCGGCGATTGAGCCGTATTTAAAAATTGATCAAGTTTTTTGCTGAATTGCAATTTTGCGGCATGGCTTTCGCGTCCTTCTTCTGCAATAGGATTGTAAAGGCCCTGAATGCCATCAAATTGAGATGGTTTTGCCCAAGCTGCCAGCGAAGTAAGTGTCTCAACCCTTAGGTTTTCAGGGAACCTGGTGTCAGCGGCAAATGCAATCAGGCGTTCTGCATTTTGAGATTTGCCCTGTCGCAGGTTGGTATGTATCCAGCGGCGGAGAAGGGCCTCACGATTAAAATCAGACCACTCGGAATTTAATGTCGTTTTGGCGTTAAATATTGCCAGCAAATCATTTAATCTTGTGATTCGTTCTTCATAAATGGCCCTGACGGCGTCGGTTACCAACAGTGGTGAGGAATCAGTAAGAAATTCCTGCAAATTATCGTTTTTTTGCTTTCTCAGTGCCAGCAGGGCTGCACGCCGCACGGCGACTGAACCGGCATTTTTCTGAGCGACAAGATCGGAAGCGTTGGCACATGAGGCCAAAGCCGAGGAAATGCCGTGTCGAAGCCATGGGTCGAAGTCGTTTTTGGCTTCAGCCAGGCGGAATAAGTGGGCGGTGGCCTGTGGGCCAGGCGATTGGGCCAGGCCGAGGCACGCCCAAAGCTTGACTCGGTCGTCGGCGTCATTCAAAAGTCCAATCAGGCTTTCCACGCTGCCATTGGGCTTGGATTCGCCCAGAACGCGGGCCAGGGTGGCACGAAATTCGGGGTCAGGGTCGTTTTGCCAGGCTTTCCATTCTTCAGGAAATGAAACTTTCTGAAGTCTTTGCATTTGGGCCAGGCCCCAGAGGGCAGTGATCCTGGCCAGTTGCTGGCTGGAGCGGTTAATGCAATTGAGGAAAATATTGGTGCCGATTCTGCCGCGTTTGACGATTTCAAACTGGCCATGCCGCCGCACTCGCATGTCAGGATGTTCCAGCCATGTGGCCAGAGTCTGCGGAGCAGTGGTGGCCGGGTCAGTTTTCAATATGTTGGCAGTGCTTTGGGCGAGCAAGTCGTCTTTCAGGCCAGGCGATTCAACGCGATAGAGGGCACCACTGCTTGAGGGGGCGATGCCGCCCGTCCATGTGGTCAGAAGCACGGCACCATCGGGCGAAAAATCAACATCGTTGGCTGGTGTACGCCAGAGAAAACGGCCGGGAGGCAACATTTCGTAGCCGGCACCGCTACGGCGAACGGTCACGCTGTAGATGCCGCCGCCATCGCCGAGATAATCACAAACGAGAAATTGGCCGGTGAACTGGCTGGGCAGGCCGGTGCCGGGATGAGCGGCCACCCCTGACGGGCCCTGGGCCAGATTGGCCACGGGCGGCACGATGTGGCCGGCTTGTTCAGCGTGGGCTGGAAACCAGATTTTTTCGGATGTCCATGCCCCAAGTGCTACGGGTGTATTGAGATGCTGATAACCGATACGCCAGCCGCTGTCGCCGCCGGGAAGAACCCAGACCCAACGGGCACGGTCGCCGCGATCGGCATTGTTGTCACATGTCCAGAGGTTGCCGAGTGCGTCGAATGCCAGTTCCTGCGGATTTCTCAGCCCTTTGGCAAAGAGTTCAAGATTTGAGCCATCAGCTTCGCAGCGAAAAACGCCACCGGTGTCGGGAAGATCGACAAGCAATTTACCGTCTTTTTCAATGCGGGCACCGCGATCACCAAGGCTGAAATAGAGACGCCCGTCGGGCCCCCAACAAAGACCATGAAGGTCGTGGCCAAGGTAGCCTAGGCGTACGCCAAAGCCAGTATGAAGGGCCGTGCGCCTGTTGGAAATCTGGCGGTTAGCTCCGTCAAGTTGCCAGAGACTGGGGATATTTGTCACATAGACTTTATCCCGCGTGGCAAGAAGGCCGGCCATGGTGCCGTCGAGCAGGTTGTTAAAGCCATCGGCAAAGACTGATGAATTCTGATAAACCCCATTGGTGTCTGGGTTTTCGAGCAGGCGGACACGCTCGGGAGCTTTCTTCCATTCCGGCAGTTCCGGTCCCAGGCGACTTTCATAGAGCTTTTTACGGTCGGCGATTGAGCGACTGGCCAGGTCTTCGTCCATCCAGGGCATACGATAGCGAATGTCTGTCCATCCGCCTCGCTGATCAATGTATCGAAACGATTCCGCCACAAAAATTCGGCCAAAATCATCGACGGAAAAAGCGATGGGATGGCTGATCTGGCTCGAGTCGGCCACGAGCCGGACGGTAAGCTCGGGCGGTTTTTCAAATTGGCCAATCAGCGATTTTTCCGGAAGCGGTGATGAAATAGTCTGACCAGTGGCCAGTGGCAACCCGCCGTGCATGATGAAAAGTAAGTGCAGCAGACAGAGGAAGTTGCCGGCATGTTTGAGCGAAAGCTGGCGAATCATGAATCGACCGTTTTCGGATTTTTGGATCTTTGCAGTGTCGTGATAGTGTTCAGAAGAACAGATCAGAATGGAGGTGTCAAGTGATTACGAAATTTGGCTTTCAAAAAAGCTTAATGTTTTCGGCTTTGAACCCGCCTGTTTAAAAATACCAGCCCCGGATAAAATAAATTCATGGAACCGGAACGTTTGCTGAAAACTTCTGACGAATTTGACTTGCACGGGCCTGCTGAAGCCTTTGACGGCCGGCCTGAGATGACAGTCTATCTGATTGCTGTGGCTGATGTTGCCGAAATTATTGCAGCCCAGCGGCGATTGATTTTTGAGCTTGAGGAATCGGGGCAGGTCGCACTGATTCTCTGCGAGCACCGGCCTGCGATCACCATTGGCAGAAGCGGCAGCCGGGCCCATATTGTGCCGGATGACGACGAACTTCAGGCCAACGGGCTGAGCCCGAAGTGGATCGGCCGCGGTGGTGGCTGCTGGCTGCATGTGCCTGGTCAGCTGGCTGGGTATTTCATCGGGAGTCTGGATGCACTGGCCGATTCTGCCGATGATTTTCTATTGCGAATGGAAAAGGCTTTGTCGGAAGTACTGGCAGATTTCGACGTTCCCGCCCAGCCTGTCGCTTCACACAGCGGGCTTTATGTGGGTGGTCGGCGGGTGGCAGCTCTGGGCGTTTCGGTTTTCCGTAATATGGTACATTACGGCTTTCTGCTGAATGTCGGGCCCTACATACGTCAGTTTGAACTGCTCAGCGAGCCTGGGCCTGATGACAAGCCGCTGCGGCAGACATCGATGGAAGCTGTGCGACTCAGGCCCGTTTCGCCGGCTCGCCTTCGGGCCAGGCTTATGCAGGAATTACGATCACGGTTTCGGCTTTCGGCCGGGCCGGTTTTCACTGAGAATTACGGCTTTTCGCCGTTGCCGGAGGTTGACTGAATCACCATGTCCGCAGGTGAATCGCTGGTTCAAATCGGTAATGTTCCGCAGGAAGAGCCACTTTTGCCCAGCCCTTCCTGGCGACCGGCCCTGCCGCGATGGTTGAAAAGGCCCTTGCCGGCGGCCGGCGGGATCGGTTCGACACGCGACCTGATTGCTGACCTGAACCTTGAAACAATTTGCGAGAGTGGCAAGTGCCCGAACCGCACAGAATGCTGGTCGAGAAAAACGGCCACTTTCATGGTCCTGGGCGAAACCTGCACCCGGCCCTGCGGTTTTTGTGCAGTGAAGCGTGGCAGGCCAGAGGATGTGGCGGCTGATGAGCCCGACCGTCTGGCCGAAGCTGCCGCCCGCATGGGCCTGCGGCATGTGGTGATCACCTCGGTAACACGTGATGACCTGCCCGATGGCGGGGCCGACCATTTTCGCCAGTGTATTCTGGCTGTTCGTCAGCGGACTGGCGTCACGGTTGAAGTGCTGACACCCGATTTTAATGGCGACGAGCAAGCCCTTGATATTGTGCTTCAGGCCCGGCCTGAAGTGTTTAATCACAATATGGAGACCGTCAATCGGCTTCAGCAGTTTGTCAGGCGTAAAGCTCAGTATGAAATCAGCCTGAAGGTGCTGGCTTATGTGAAAAAGGCTGCCCCTGACATTCGTACGAAATCAGGGCTGATGCTGGGCCTGGGCGAATCAACTGAAGAGATTCTGGAAACGCTGGCTGACCTGCGGGCCGCCGGCTGCGACCTGGTAACGATGGGGCAATATTTGCAGCCATCCGCCCGTCACCTGCCGGTTCTGCGGTATCTGCCGCCAGAGGAATTTGATCGCCTGGGTGAACTGGCCCGGCGGCTTGGCTTTGCCGACGTGGCGAGCGGGCCATTTGTGAGATCAAGTTATCACGCAGATGAAATGGCGAAGTTCTAAGCAGCTTGTTGCTTAGAATAGTTCGTCAATCGGTGTCGGGTCGTCCAGCACAACCATTGGGCGACCTTCTGGGTCGGTCAGTTCAATGTTCGGGTTGACGCCCAAAACTTTATAGACCGTGGCATGAAGGTTAGATGGTGTCAGCGGGCGAGTTTGCGGGAATGTACCGAGCCGGTCGGTCGAGCCGATCAGCCGACCACCCTGAACGCCACCGCCGCCAATAAGCACCGATAGCGAATTGCCCCAGTGGTCGCGGCCGGGCGTGCCCATCTTGCCGGGCGGGCCGCCATTGCCGCCGTCATTCATTTTGGGTGTTCGGCTGAATTCACCACACAGCATGACGAGTGTCGAATCAAGCATGCCCCGCTGGGCCAAATCTTCAAAAAGGGCTGCCACCGGCTGATCAACCTTCGGCAGATAGTTTTCATAACCCTTTTTCAAATCCCAGTGGTGATCCCAACCGCCCAGATGGACGGTGACAAATGTCACGCCGGCTTCAACCAGTCGCCGGGCCAGCAGCATGCTTTGCCCAGAAGTGTGGCGGCCATAGCGGTCGCGGATTCGGGGGTCTTCGTTATCCAGCTTGAAGGCGTTGCGAGCCGTCGG
>JBJTRR010000058.1:0-3120 GCA_046076185.1 bacterium
CAAAAACAACTCACAGCATCGGAATCCCCATTGGAATGAATGCTTTTCAGATAATTCATTGCAGGAACAAGATAATATGCAAATGCAACCGGCCCCATCCACATCAGATCTTCCTGATAAGTCAAGAAATTCTCTCGAAACATAAGCTCGGCTTCCTGCTGAGACTTTCCAACAAAATTCTTCACCGCACATCGCTCATCAAGCGAGTCATACACGTTAATCTCTTGCTCTGTCGGCTTCCTGTTCATCTTATTTAAATGCTACCAAAGTAAGACCACTCAAAGATACCCAAGATCAGCCAGTCGCTGCTGAATCACGGCATCATCGTCTTCATTATAATCGCCTGCACTCACGCCCGCTTGCACCGCTTCCTGCTTTTGCACATCGCCGCGTAGTTCAGGGCGCAAAAGTTCGGTCAGCACGCGGCCATCCATATCTTCAGGCACGGGCACGCCCAGCAAGTGCAGCACCGTTGGTGCAATATCCAGCAGGCTGGCATTGTGTGGCACAGAACCAGGCTCAAAAGCTGGCCCCGTACCCACAATCATCCCTTCCATGCGGTGGTCGCCCGTTGGCCCGAATGCCGGGCTAATCGTCTTGTGCGTCGTAAATTCATGCAGGCCAATCGTACGATAATTCCAGTCCTTCAAAACAACCGTGAGGTCTGGGCCCATATCGCTTAATGGCCCGCTGTAAAGTTCCTCGCGCGTCAGCACACGCTCAACCAGTGGCTCGCCAGTTTCAGGATGCTTTATCTCAAAAAGCTTTTCTTTAATACGTTCAATCAGGGCAGGGGCCTCGGCCGGTTCAATGCAGCCTTCCGGCTGGCGGCCCTTGATATTGAGAAAGATCTGCCCAAAATTGCCCTGCGCATAGGCCGCAGTTTGCGACCAGTCGATATGCTTGCCCGAGAGAAAGCCCGATGTCGCCAGCCGATCCCAGAAGTTGTCCTGCTTGCCCTGAAACCGGCTGACTCGCTGGTCGGCCAAGCCCAGTTTCGTCATGATTCTGTAAATCCATTCCGGCGTCACTCCCCGGCGGAAAAACCAGTGTTTCTGCCGCACATAAAGCGACTTCTTAAGCTTGATAAAGCCTTCATCCAGCAGCCACACGTTGAAGTTGACATACCACTCAATCGGCCCGAAGCCGTGGTCGCTCATCAATATCACGTTGGTCTCAGGGCCAAGTTTTTCCAGAATTCGCCCCACGCCCGCATCAAGCGACTCCCAGAACCTGACAAACCCCTCGCGGATTTTTGAAAGATCGCGCCCCTTCGCCTTCATGTGCGTCGGCTGCCAGGCATGCCAAAGCTCGTGCTGAATGCGGTCGGTCGCCATCAGGTCATACATGAACAAGTCCCACTCGTGGTGGGTCGCCATATACTCAACAGCGGCAAGATGTTCCGTCAGAAACGACTGAAGGTCGGCCAGGGCGTCGGCCTCGTGCCCGCCATCATGCGTCACAGTGGCCCAGGCACGATACTTGCCACCAAGCGACTTCTTCATTGCCTCAAATGCGGCAGGATCGCTTGAAAAATCAGCAGCATCGGCCGGGCTCAGAAAATCGCCCACAAAAAAACCATTGATCGGCCGGGGCGGATAGCTCATCGGTACGCCGCCGGCCACTGTTCGCCGGCCATGCCGGCCTGCTGTTTCCCAAACCAGTTCCGACTTAATCGCCCTGCTCGAATTCACCTTGCCCTGCAAGGGGTTATGATGATGCTCAAGAAATTCGAATATGCCGTGCTTGCCTGAATTCTTGCCCGTCATCACCGTCGTCCAGGCCACCGGGCTCAGCGGCGGAAAAACCGACTGAAGCGTCCCCGAAATGCCCTTTTTCATCAGACTCTGCAAAACCGGCAACCGGCCTTCGGCCATCAACGGGCGAAGAATGTCCCAGGTGGCTCCGTCCCATCCCAGCAAAAAAACGCGACTCGACATTCGCCCCCGTCTCCCTCTCTCCACCGACCTACACAAGCCCATCATTTCAATAGACTTATGAACGATCGAGTCTGCTTCGTCGGTCTCATCCAAATCGACCGATTTTCTGGAATAACCTCAATTTAACAGCTTTGCTGTAAACTGAGAAGTTTAAGATCGGCTCGAAATCGCCCTCGCCCGGTCAAGGCTTCTACCTGGCGACCTCACCAATTCTCAGGCAGCCCCGCTTAAAAACACTTTTTTTGATTAAAGTTTTTTGGCATGAGAAATGCAGTTGAGCAAATTGTTCCCTCGACCTGAAGAGGCAAACCGATGGTCGGCACATACGGACAGAGAAGACTCAAAGCGTCGTTCTCCCTGGTTGTACCCGGCTTCCTCGTTGGAAGCCGGGTTTCTTTATTTTTTCGAATTCACACCGTAAAACGAATTTTGTTTCGCTGCATCCAGGCCAGGCATCGATCCACAATCAGCATGAACAGAAACAGGTTTGGCCAGCACCACCAGGCGGGTGAATCTCTGGGCACGAAAAGCAGATGCACACCCTCGACATAATGATGAATGCAATATGCCGCAAGTGCATTCTGGCCAAAGCGTTCCAGCACGGCCAGCCGCAATTTCATCACGTCGCACAGAAGCATGAAGATGCCCAGCATTGCCATGCCCACACCAATGTGAAAAACGACAAACGGCACGCTGACCATTTTCTTGTACATCATCCAGTAACTGATCTTGCGCACTTCGGGGCTGGGCGGCGGCACCAGTGGCGGCTCGGCCAGAAGGCTGGTGATCGGTCGCCCTTTCGCTTTTGAAAAATCAGGCAGAACGGGCGATTCGGCCAGTTTGTCGGCCTTGGCCAGGGCTGTGTCGCCGGGCGGCACATCATAAAGCCGGCTCAGGCCGGAAAGCCCCCAGCCGAGCACTGCAATCAGCACACCCCTGAAAATCAGCCCCGGTATGGCCCCGGTCAGGTTCTCGCGGCTCATCACCGAATCATGCACCAGCGAGCCCGCCAGCATCAGCGAGGCCCACCCCATCAGGCCAAATGTGCCGCCATCCCAGGCGGTTTTGCCGGTCGAGCCCAAGAATTCATCCAGAAAGTTCGGCTTGCCATGCACAAAATTCCAGTTGAAATAATATGAAAACAGCACGTGGCCCAGCATCAGCCCGAACATGCCACCCA
>JBJTRR010000059.1:0-2629 GCA_046076185.1 bacterium
GGAAGCTGTGCCATTGATGCCGCCCATGACAATGGGGTCACCGCTTGCCAGAGTGCTGATGGCCGTGGCCGTGCGCGGGGTGAGCATCTCGGCCCGGCTCAGCCAGACACTGGCCGCCATTAACTCGCGCGATTCCAGTGAATCAAGCCCCGGACGAAACCCTGAGTGTTTCCTTGCAACCGTTTTACCAGCTTTGCGGAACATGATTCTTTTCCTGATCAGTCAGAATTGAGCAGACTTTCCAAAACTCCACTCTTATCAATATAACCCAGTTTTAATCAGCTCAAAAAAAGTTTCTGTTGCTGGCTCGTACCGGCTTTATTGATTGGAACGATTGCGGGATAATGAGGATGTGAGGTTGGCCGGAAGCCTGTCGTATGCCAGTGGCTGATGAGGCTTCATTAATACTGTAATTGCAGCACCCGAAAACGGAAAATGCCGTGATCTCTTCGTGGATGGGCCGAAAAACGATTGGGATCATACTGGCGGGTGGCCGTGGTTCGCGGCTCGACCCGCTGACGCGTGACAGGGCCAAGCCGGCGGTGCCGTTTGGCGGGAATTACCGGATTATTGATTTTGCATTGTCGAACTGCATTAACTCGGGCCTGCGGCGGATACTGGTGCTGACTCAGTATAAGGCGATATCGCTTTCGCGGCATATTGATCAGGGCTGGCGATTCCTTTGCCGTGAGCTTGATGAATTTGTTGATGTGATACCGCCGCAGCAGATTTATGGCGAGAACTGGTATCGCGGCACGGCCGACGCGATTTATCAGAATGTTTATACGATTGAGAAAACCGGTGCTGAGATTGCCCTGATTCTGGCAGGCGACCACATTTACAAAATGAACTACAGCCTGATGATAGAAGATCATCTGGCGAACAAGGCCGACCTGACCATTGCCTGCCTGCCCGTGCCTGTGGCCGCGGCCCGTGAATTTGGCGTGATGGCGGTGAACGAGACGAACCGGATTACGGGATTTGTGGAAAAACCGGCCAGCCCGCCGGAAATACCGAATCAGCCGGGCTTTGCACTGGCATCAATGGGCGTTTATGTTTTCTCGACACGGCTTATGTATGACATTGTGATGAACGATGTGGCGATGCGTCGCGACGAAACGACGCGAGATTTTGGCCGCGACATCATTCCGGGCATGTTGCGTGACGGCCTGCACCTGCACGCCCACCCGTTTCAGGATGAAAATCGCAAGAACGAGGCTTACTGGCGCGATGTCGGCACGCTTGATTCGTATTTCGACACCAGCATGGATCTGATCGCAACCGACCCCGAGCTGAACCTTTACGACCGCGACTGGCCGATTCATACGTTCTCGCCACCCATGCCACCGCCCAAGTTTATTCACAACGAACCCTGCCGCCGCGGCCTGGCCACGAATACGATTGTCTGCCCGGGGTCGATCATCTCAGGGGCGGAAATCACCCGGTCGATCATTGGCGCCAGGTCAAAAATCAGGTCCTACTCGCAGATTGAAGATTCCATTATCTTCGACGATGTGCAGATTGGCCGGAATGTGATGATCAGGCGGGCGATCATCGATAAAAATGTGCAGATTCCCGATGGAATGCGCATCGGGTTCGACCCTGATCATGACCAAAGCATTGGCCTGACGATCTCGGAACATGGCCTGACAGTGATCGGCAAGGATGAAAACTTGTCACGGTTCGTATGACACGGTGAATCGTGCCGGGCGAAGGCGATTGATTGTCAGGCATCGTCTTCTTCAGCCAGGCTGCGAATGCGGCTGAGGGCTTCGTGCACGGTGGGCACAGGTGCGCCGGGGTGTCGGCCGGTCAAGTCGGCATCGGCCAGAATCATAATGGCATCGTGGTCAGGGTCGTTCAGCAGGGCTTTGCGGGCCCGGTGCCCGATGGTGCCCGCCCGATAGGCGAGCCCCTGCTGCATGCGTTCAATCAATTCAAGGGCCCTGGGCGTGATGCGGCCCTGCAGCAACCGCATGGTTTCGGAATGATGGTCGCCATGTGGCTGAAGGCCCTTGCCGACATCGTGCAGCAAGGCGGCTGTGAGCAATTCTTCGTCGTAAGGGTTGGCCTGCCATGCATTTTCAAACACCTGAAGGCTGTGAAAAAGCGCATCGCCCTCAGGATGAGTCTTTGGGTTCTGCTTAACGGTTTCAAGCGGCAGAAGGATCGACAGGTAATATTCAAACCTGTCTTGCTGAATGCTGTGCGGAGATTCTTCCGGGGCACCGGCGGGCGGGTCGGCGGGAATGTCGTCGGATTCAGCCAGCGGCGGGGGCTCCTCAGCCTGACTTTCATGAAGCTGGACCTGATAGCATTCCCAGACGAGGCTGTCAGGCGGCAGGTCGCCCGGCCTGATCGTCAGGCCAAGCACCGCCACAGACTGCATTTTAGCGGCGTAATAGTCGGCCGGTCCGGGGCTTCGGGCCAGTTCGCCCGAATCATTCGTGCCCACAACCGCCGGCAGCCGGCGGGCCGCTTCAACGGCAATGTGCCGGTGCCTGCGCTGAAGCGCCCTCAAGTCAATTTTGTCAGATCCGTGTGGGCCACCATGGGCCTTGCGATATTTATCCAGCCTGCTCATAACGGAATTATAGCGGCGATAGGGTGCAAATGGCAAAAAAACGGC
>JBJTRR010000060.1:0-2016 GCA_046076185.1 bacterium
GAATCGGGGCGGATTTGTTCCTGCTCGGTCGCTCGAGTCCAACGACGTTGCTGATTATAGAGCTACTCAACTAAATCATGATGAACCAGACACCTTTCTGTCAATTATTTACTACGATTTCAGGCCTGTTAATTTTGATAAAGTATGGAGTTAGAGCCGTTTGTCATCATCAAGAACCTATGAAATTAAATAAATCTTGTAAAACCCAATATGCCTTTCTTAAACGACTAAATAAGTCTATCACAAGTTTCTAAAAAAGCAAAACAAAGTGTCCATGATGATTTTTATCAACATATGACGCTGTGTTGTGTTGACCATTTCCAACAAAATCCTAATCAGTGAAGGGATTTAGGAAGTTAGTAAGTATGATATGAACTCTAGGAAATGCAGGAATAATCTGGCCAGGGTTGATCATGCATTGATAATGGAATATCTCTATAGAGCAGCTGCCGTAGATTGAATGCGACAAATTCTCCCCCGATTGATCGCGCGCTGAGCCGACAGACAGACCACCAGGATTCAACATGAAATTTGGTCGTTTAAGCCTGAGATCACTGTTCCGCACACGAACTGACTGGAAAAAATCGAAGATACGAAAAGCTGCCCGGTCGATACGCAAAGTGCTTGTATTTCCGAATCTTCTGGAAGAACGGCTGATGCCCGCCGTATTTATTGTGACGAATAACAGCGACAGTGGTGCAGGTTCTCTGCGTCAGGCGATTCTTGACGCCAACGCCAACACGACCGACGCCTTTGACACCATTCAATTTAACAGCAGCCTTGCCGGCCAGACGATTACGCTTTCGTCGCTGGTGACAGTAAGTGATACAGCGTCAAAGGGCCTGGTGATCAATGGGTCAGGTGCAGCCAATCTCGTGATCTCTGGCGGGAATGCAACCGGCCTGATTCAGTTTAATACAAGCACCACCATTTCCGACCTTTAACTTGGCTCTAATACTACAGATAATGTCATCTTGCCAGGCACAGGCAACCTCTCGCTGGCCAATATCCTGCTGGGTGGCAGCCTGACAGTAAGCGGATCAGCAAATACAAGTTGTATTACAGTAAATGGAACGATTTCAGCCACGGGCAATGGTTCGATCAGTCTGACCGCTCGGAATGCGTTAATTAGTTCGCGAGTCAGCACGCAGTCAGGTAATATCAGCATTACCGCTGATAACGGAAGTTTTTTAACAGGCACTTTCGCCGGTATTGAAATAAATGGTACTTCTGCCAGCCTGAACACGGGGGGCGGGAGCATTAACCTGAAAGGCAGAGGCGGGAGCGGCGGATCGCCCACGCTGGCCGGCATTTGTATCACTCAAGGCAGCCTTTATGCCGGTGGAACCGGTGGAATTACGATTCTGGCCCAATCGGCCAACAACACAGCCACGGGTTTCAGCTTCACCAATGGCGTGATTGCAAGCTATGGTGGCAACATTGTATTTAATGCCAACAGCGTTAGCCTTGACCCGACAAACTCACGAACAAATGCAACAGGCAGCGGTGTCGTGCGGTTCCTGACCCTGGGTGCAGCCATCAACCTTGGCGGTGCCGACGATTCCGCCAATCTGGGTCTGACATCAGCCGAACTCGGCACAATTACTGCCGGAAATCTGATTATCGGGCGAAATGATGCCCCACTGACGATTCTCAATTTAGGATTTGAATCGCCATCGTTGGGTAATAGTTCGTCGAGTTACCAATATAATGTTGCAAATGGTAACTGGACCTTTAGCGGCCAGGCCGGGATGGCTGCCAATGGCTCAGCATTCAATCCTCCAACACCTCCGCAGGGTAACCAGGTTACGTTTATACAGAATCAGGGCTCGACCCGGCAGTTAATTTCAGGATTTCAGAACGATACTTACTATACACTTACTTATTATTACGCCGGGCGGCCAGGATATAGCGGTGCCAACCCAATTCAAGTCAGTGTCGGAAATGCAAATTTAGGCGTGTTTACACCGGGAAGCACAACAAGCTATTCGCTGGTCACTTCGTCTCTCATTAACC
>JBJTRR010000061.1:0-2691 GCA_046076185.1 bacterium
ACAAAATTAATATCGCCACCATCTGTCACGAATCGGAAAAATTTCTTCAAACCAAAAGAACTACTCCTTCTTAAACACATACAAAACATAAACTTAACAAAAAACCTCTCAGGTCGCTCAACATGTTCAGGGTCAACCTGCCCAAATCAGAATGGTGCCGGGGTTCGCCGGGCGAAGGATGCTCATGAATCAATTTTTTGACAAAAAACTGGCGATGATTTTTCAACTTGGTGGGCAATCCCGTCGGGGCTCTGGCAATGCACGGGCCGACATGGCAAAATCAATGAAAATTGTGAGGATCACTGATCGTTCAAGCCTGAGGATGCACCAGACATGACCTGCCGAAGCCGACGCGAGTTTTTCGTTCACCCGTTCGTCGTGGCTGCAATCGTTTGCCTGACTGGCGGTTTTTGTCAAGCGGCGGCCGACGATGCAAAGGCTGAAACGAAGCCGGTACAGGCCATTCCCGAGAAATCAAAATTTCATTTGTATCTGCTGGCGGGGCAGTCGAACATGGCGGGCCGGGGCAAGCTGACGGAGGCGGATCGCAAGCCGGTTGACAGTGTTTTCATGCTGAATAAGGAGGGCCAGTGGGTGCCGGCGGTTGACCCGCTGCACTTTGACAAGCCTGCGGCCGGTGTGGGGCTGGGCCGGACATTTGCCGCCGAGATGCTGAAAAGCCTGCCGGATGATGTTTCGATCGGGCTGATTCCCGCAGCGGCGGGCGGGTCGGCGATTGATTCATGGACACCCGGCGGGTATCACGACCAGACGAAGAGCCACCCGTGGGACGACGCCGTGAAGCGAACGCGGATTGCCCTTCAGGCAGGCACGCTGAATGGGATTTTGTGGCATCAGGGAGAGTCTGACGGCAATGCGAAACTTTCCACAACATATGAAGCCAAGCTGCACGACCTGATTGGGCGGTTTCGGCGGGAATTTCAATCGCCGAATTTACCGGTTGTCGTGGGCCAGCTTGGGCAATTTGCTGATAATCCGCCACCTGACGAGAATCGCAGGCGAGTGATGAATGTGATTCAGGCCACGCCGGGTAAAGTGCCAAATACCGCATTTGTCGATTCAGACGGCCTTGGCCACAATGGCGACAAAGTGCATTTCAATGCCGATGCCTATCGCGAACTTGGCCGACGCTATGCCGAGGCTCTGAAAAAGCTGGTGCGGGCCGGGGGATGAAAGGATTTTGATGAATGAATTGAAATCCATAGAAGACATCTGATCGATATCGAAAATTGATACTTCTGTTTGAAGGTTGCCGATCTGGCGTATAATAGTGGAAGGTCTGTCTTAATCGGTCGAGGAGGCGAACGACGTGGAAAACGCTCAAATCAATGAATCGGTTCTCAAGCAGTTATTTAAGGAAGCACTGGCCGAGACCCTTCACGAGCAGCGATCGTTGCTCCATGAAGTTTTTACGGAAGTCATGGAAGAAATTGCACTGACTGAAGCTATCCGAGAAGGCCAGGAATCGGAAAAAGTTTCACGAGATGAAATTTTCCGGATTATTGAGAGTCGGGCGTGAAAACTCAATTCCTGAGTAGTTTTGAACGAGATTTGCGAAAAATTCGCGATCGAACTGTTTTGGAATCGGTTGGTCAGGCCATTAGAGAAATTGAAGCTGCTTCGCGTTTAAGTGAAATTAATTCGATGAAAAAGCTGAGTGGGCCGGGGGATTATTTCAGAATCAGGATAGGTGAATATCGACTTGGGCTGATCATTATCGATGATGAAATTCTATTTGTAAGATGCCTGAATCGGCGTGATATTTACAAGTATTTTCCGTAAGTTCTGAAGACGTTCTTGAATTAATAATATCATTTCCAATTCTTAAAAACATCTCGCAGATTTTTTAGAACCCCTAACATAACGCCTGTTGGAGCGTTCTGAAACAGATGGTTGCCTCGGCGAATTTGAGAAAGGCATGATGAATTTCATCTGATCGATCAAATCGGATTCTCAAACGTCGAAAGTTGTGTAACCATCCAAGTGTTCTCTCAGAAACCCAGCGATATATCCCCAAACCGCTTCCATGCTCTGTTCTTCGCTCGGCCAGATGCGGTTCAATACGCTTTTCACGAAGCTTCTTGCGAAGTGGTTCTGAATCGTAAGCTCTATCAGCATAGATCTTTTTGGGCTTTTTTCGGGGATGCCCCTGCTTGCCCTCGACTGGTGGAATCGCTTCAAGCATTGGCAATAACTGGGTTGAATCGTGCCGATTGGCACCTGTCAAAGTTTCACTCAGCGGAATGCCATTTCCATCTGTCAGAACATGATGTTTGCTGCCCAGTTTTCCGCGATCTGTTGGGTTTGGGCCTGTTTCTTCGCCTCCTCCGACCGCACGCACCGAAGCACTGTCAACCGTGGCCCGGGACCAGTCGATCAGCCCCTCTTTTTGAAGCTGGTTGAGTAGTTCATGATGGAGCCGATCCCAGACGCCAGCCTCTTGCCATTCTTTAAGTCGCCTCCAGCACGACATGCCGCAGCCACAATTCATTTCCTGAGGCAGCATTTCCCAAGGAATACCGCTTTTGAGCACAAACATGATTCCGGTCAGTAGTTTGCGGTCGTCAAATCTTGGGAGACCGCCTTTGGGGCTTGGTTCATGCTTTGGAATAAGTGGTTCAACGATTGCCCACAATTCATCTGATACAAGAGGTGCAGCCATGGCTTGTC
>JBJTRR010000062.1:0-2399 GCA_046076185.1 bacterium
GATTTTTTGCAGGCCACTTGCATTTGTCAGGAAATAGATGTCAGACCATTCCCATTCCGCCACTGTTTCCTCGATGACCCTCAACGGTATGCGATCATCCCAAGATCATGTCTGGCAGCGTGTCTTAAGCCGGTTCACGCCGCGTGTTTCGGCATGGTTGTTAAGCAGCGGGGTCGCAAAAGCTGATATCCCTGACCAGGTGCAGGAAGTGTGGCGAAGCGTGCTGGCCAGCCTCAGGCACTTTGAACGAAACAATGAGACCCACAGTTTTGGTGGCTGGCTGCACACCATCACAAATCGAAGGGCAAACGATTATCTGCAGCAAAAGAAGCTTGATAAAGCCATCATTAAAATGCTGATCGAAGAAGCCTCGCGGCAATCGATCATCAGAAAAAATGGCGAAGAAATTTATGTTTCAAATCGTCTGTCTCAGCTTAAGCGGGCATGCCAGCAGGTCAGGTCTGTTGTCAATGATTCGACCTGGCAGACATTTGAAATGTATGTGATTGAAAATAAAGCGGTTGAAGATGTCATAGCCGCCCTGAATATTCCGGAACATTCGGTTTATACCGCCAAATCTCGTGTGCTCAGGCGGTTACGCGCCCTTCTGGCTGAAACTGAGACAAATCATGACCAACCCGGAATCTGGCCCACCGACACCTGAAGAATGGCTGGAATATCAGCAGGGCAAGCTCTCTGAAAGCCAGTCGCTTAAAATTGAATTCTATGTAGAAAAATATGGTCTGCCACAGGAATTAGCCAGCCTTCAGCCCGAATCGGCTGACGATTCACTGGTGAATCAGTTGCGGGAGGTTCTCGCAGATCAAAACGAAATTAATAATGAAAATGAAATTCAAAGGGCCGCAGCAACCGTAAAAGCCGAACCGGGGCAGATTAATCAGTTAATTGAAAACTTTCCTGATATTGCAAAAAGTTTCAATTCAGGCCCCGCGATTGATCATTCAGAAATAGCCCATTATCGCATCATTTCAAATGTCAGTCGATCACGTATGGGGCGGGTTTATCGTGGCCTGGATAACCGCACAAGCTCGGCCGTGGCATTGAAATTTCCGCCGGAAGTTTTGAGTGAGCGCACGCTTGAAAGATTTCATCGTGAAATTGCGGTCGCCCGCAGGCTGAAACATCCAGCGATTGTCACAGTAAGTGATGAATTGCAATTTCAAGGCCTGCCCGTTTATGTGATGCCATGGGTGGAAGGAATTGATCTTGGCAGAATTGTAAGAGCCAAAGGTCGGCTGACCGAAGCAGATTCGGCAGCAATTGGCATGGCAGTGCTCAAAATATTGAAATATCTGGCCAAAAAAAATGTGGCACATCGTGATATCAAGCCTTCCAACCTGATGCTGACCAAGTCAGGCGAATTGGTGCTTATCGACCTTGGCCTGGCCCTCTTGAATAATTCGGAAATTACCGACGGCACCTATACCGAAAGTGTGCAGATCATTGGCACGATGGATTATATTGCCCCCGAGCAGGCCCGCGACGCCCATTCGGCTGACTTTCGTGCTGATATTTACAGCCTTGGCTGCACCCTCTGCAAGCTGGCCACCGGCCAGGCACCGTTTGAAAATGCTGGCCGGCGGCACGCCCTGCAGAAGATCATGGCACATTCACTTGACCCATTTCCTGATCTACATGACAAATATAATGATATTTCCATTGCATTTGTAGATCTCCTCAAACAGATGTGCGTAAAACAGGCCATCGAGCGGATGACCGATCATGATGTATTGATTCATCGCCTTGAAAAACTGGCCGTTGGCGGCGATTTGGCAAGTGTTTATCAAAATCATACCAATCTGGCGGATTTGCCTGAAAATTCAATTGGTATTCCGCAAAATGAAAATGAAATACAATCGCCGCTGCTGAAATTGAGTCGCAGAAATGCAATCGCCGCTGGCCTTGTGGGTGTGGCTACCGTGGGATATTCGCAAAAAGCCCGCATTGAATCAGGTATGTGGCGATTGCGTAATCTCTTTCAGCGACCGACTGATTTTCTCTTTGCCGAAAGGCCGCAGAAGTGGCTTTCTCCGCATACTTTATTTGTTATGGATGGTAATTTAATGATTATTCATGTGATCGACCCTGACACCAATTATCAGGTCACTGGTTTCATCCCGCCATATTCAGGAACCAATTTAGCGATCACCCGTTCAGGGCTGATGTTTGGTGGAACTTCTCAAGGCAGAATTCGGCGAGTCGAACTGAAGTCGAATACCGGTCGTGATTATCCGAATCTGCTGCTGGATCAGGATCTGAACGATAGTCGCGGCAGGGGCAGTGGTGGCATGGTTTATGTAAATGCCAAAAGCCTTTTTGTGACAGGGAAAATATCAGGGCGTTTATATAAAATTGACACAACGACGATGGAATTTGAC
>JBJTRR010000063.1:0-1317 GCA_046076185.1 bacterium
CCTTGATAAAGTTTCGAATGAACGAATCCCCGGTGACCCGAAGAATAAAAAGGCCAGGAAACAGGCTCCTCCGCTGGCGGCCGGGAATGGCGGCCCTGCCTTGGACACAACCACATGCCTGGCGGCCGATGCCGCTGGAAACATGGTTGCCGCCACACCCAGCGGGTGGTCGGGCGTGGTGGCTGGCGACACTGGAATTTGGCTGGGCACGCGGCTCCAGTCGTTCACGCTCGACAAAAATTCACCCAATGTGTTGGTGCCCGGCAAGCGGCCACGTATTACGTTGACACCGACTATGATTTTCAGCGGTGGCAGGCCAGTTGGGATGGTATCGGTGGCAGGCGGCGACGGGCAGGAGCAGGCGGGCATTCAGATGGTTACCGACCTGATCGATTTCAAGCTGTCGCCCAGTGAGGCGGTCAATGTTCCGCGTTTCCATACCGATCATCTGATTGGTTCATTCCGCCAGACTCCGCCCAAGCTGGCCTCGCTCACGCTGGATGACACGACCAGCCCGGAAGTGGCCCGGGAACTTGCGGCAAGGGGGCACTTGGTGAATATTCAGCGGGCACCGCTTTCGCATCCGATTGTGATCTGGAAAAATCAGGTGACGGGAGATCTTGAAGCCGCCGGCGACCCCAAGGCCAGACGCAATGCCGCTGCCTATTGACGAAACCCAATGATGAACTTCAGGCAGGTGATCATGGGCGAATGCAATTTTCGATTCAATCGAATGGCATTGCTATTGCCTTTTTGCTGGTGTGCACTGGTTTTGGCGGCGAACGGTGCAGGCGGCACAAACGAGGGCGAATTCAAACTCTCTCAGCCGGTCGTCTGCAAGTCGGTTAAGGGTTTCCGCGATTATGTGGAACTCAAGCCGCCGGAATTAACGACATTTGACAAGCTTTTGATTTATGTCGAGCCGGCCGGATTTGCCCTGAAGGCCGACGGTGAGAAAAAGAAGGCGAATCTGGTGCAGAATGCGCGGGTTCGGGCGAAAGGTACAAAGAAATATTTTTTTGAACGTGATGAGCTGTTCAAGTATGAACCTGAGCTGATGACCGGGCGAGAGTCGATATTTCTGGCCGCCTCAATTGGTTTCAAAAATGTTAGGCCGGGTGAATATGTGCTTGAGCTTGAGACGATTGACAAAGCCGCGAGCCCCGAGCAGAAAATTGTCCAGCAGATTGAGTTTGTCATCATTAGCGGCGAGTGAATGAGTCGGACGTTGGGTTCGCCAAAATGTGAGTCGGCAAGTTTGTTCAACCGAAAAATTTTGGATTATCATATGGGCTATGATTTTGCCGAACTATCTTA
>JBJTRR010000064.1:0-6349 GCA_046076185.1 bacterium
AAAAACCTATCTTGCCCTGCCCGAGCCCCGGCTGGTGTTGGCGGTGGGTGCCTGTGCCATCAGTGGCGGGCCGTTTGTTGAAAGCCCTTATTGCCACAACGGTGTTGATTCGGTGCTGCCGGTTGACATGTACATTCCCGGCTGCCCGCCGCACCCGGTCACCGTGATCGATGCCCTGTTGCGGCTTCTTGGCAAGCTGCCCAAAAGCCGCTGGCCGAAGGTGCGGGATGAAGAGGTCCCCGGCAACGAAAATCCATCGAAAGGGGCAACCAGGCCATGATTTTTCTGCTCGGTATTCTCGTTGCCCTGCCTTTTGTCGGGGCCCTGGCCACCTATCTGATTCCCTCAGAGTCGGCCAAAATCCGTATTTTTCTGGGTGTCGGGTTTCTCCATCTCCTGCTCACATCGCTTGTGCTGGCGACTTCCGGCGACGAATTTGGCGAAGTGCTGGGCATCGACGATCTGGGCAAATTGCTGCTGGGTCTTGTCAGTGTAGTGAATCTGCCATGCAGTTTTGCAGGTGTTGACTATGTTCGTTCCGGCCGACGTGCCCAGGGCGACACTTACATCTGTTTTAACCTGCTTTTTCTGGGTGCCATGACAGCCGCGCTTTGCACCCTGCACCTGGGCATCTTCTGGGTGGCAATTGAATTAACGACACTTGTCACTGCCCCGCTGATTTACAATCATCGCACGCGTGAAAGCCTTGAGGCCACCTGGAAGTATCTGGTGCTTTGCTCGGTCGGTATTGCACTGGCCCTGCTGGGCACATTCTTTATGGCCATTGCCCTTTCAGGCGGAAAATATGCCACTCCGTGGGATGTGTTGTCGCTGCCCGACATGCTTGCCGCTGCGCAGGCCGGCCATGTTGACCGACTATGGCTGCGGGCGGCTTTTGTGCTTGCCCTGGTGGGTTTTGGCACAAAAGTTGGCCTGGCCCCGATGCACTCGTGGATGCCTGATGCATACTGCGAAGCACCTTCGCCCACCGCTGCGGCATCAAGCCTTCTGGGCAATACGGCTTTTCTTGGTATTTTGCGAGCCCTGCAGATCTGCGATGCGGCCGGAGAAATTCAGTTCGCCCAGAACGCGATGGTGGTGCTGGGCCTGGTTTCCATTGGCACATCAGCCATCTTTCTGCACGGCCAGCGAGACTTCAAGCGAATGCTGGCTTATTCCAGCGTTGAGAATATGGGCCTGATCGTTCTGGGGGTCGGCTTCGGCGGCCTGGCGGCCCAGGGGGCTGTGTTTCAGATTGTCAATCACTCGCTTGTCAAGGCCATGCTTTTCCTCACGGCAGGCTCGTTCGTTCAGCGATATGGCACGCACCGCGTTGCCCTGATCTGCGAGGCCCGCAAGCTGCTACCACAGTCGTCAGTGCTCTGGCTTCTCGGCTTCCTGGCCATTTCCGGCATGCCTCCGTTCGGTATCTTCCCCAGCAAGCTGATGATCCTGCTGGGCGGCCTGGCCCAGGGCTATCGCTTCAGCGTATTTTTTGTGCTTCTGGCGTTGGCATGGATCTTTCTGGGCATGGCCCGAACGGTGCTGACCATGGTCTTTGAGACGGAAATCACCCGGGCGGCCCGGGCCGAAGCCCTTGAAACACATGGGGTTATTGATGAAGAACACATTCAGAACTACGATTCACGCTGGTTCTGGATCCCCTCAACAGCACTGATTCTCATGTCAGTGGTGATGGGGATCATGACACCAGCCCCCATTCAGAAATCCGTGCGATCCGCTTCAGAACTGATTGTCAGCCGCCACAGCCAGCAATCTGCGGAACATCAGCAGAAACTGGCTGCAGCTGAGTGAACTGCCACTTACCCCCACCCTGAATCAAACCGCAGCCTTATCAAACGGTTGTCGGTTTGGGCAGGTTGTAATTGCTCAGGAATGTGGGCACCGACACATTCACGAAGGGCAGATTATTGAAGCTTTTTGACCCTGGCTTGGTCTGAACCATATAGGCCCAGTGGCCAATGCGATTTGTGTCAGTGCCAGTGAACATCTGGTTTTCCATTGTCCACGCACCACGCTTGAATGTCATGGTGCCAATGCCCATGGTGACCCCACTGGGCGATACAAAATTCAGCATCAGCTTGCCTTCAGGCGTGACCGAGCCGATGATCGCAGCACTTGATGGCGTGCCTGAATTGCTATACTGTGCCACGGTTTCGCCCCAGAAGTAGCCATCACGATAGCCGGTGATGTGATAGACCGTCTGATCCTGCACCGGGGCAATTTTACCATTGCCAGCATTGAAAAGAATCGCGGGCAGGCCCTTTGGCGGAACAATCCAGTAGGTGTCAGCCAGCCACTGCCATCGCCGGGGGGTATAATCCCGGGCTTTCTGCCCATGTTGATTCGCAGCCTGAATTGGTGCCAGCTTTTGCACATGCGGCGCAAGGCCACTAAGCAGGGCCTTTTCCTCAAGCCGTTCTGGCATGTTACCAATCGAAGCCCGGCGCTGGTTTCGGGCATTTGGCATTTGATTTTGTACTGTTTGTCGCCTTACCGTGCTCTTGCAAAAGCCGAATAGCATGATGATGACCTCAGAAAATGAACCGGTTTAGAACAAATGTAATCTATACTGAAACCGAATTTTCTTGCAGAACGTAAGACAAAGAATCTATTCGGATTGTAATTGGTTGCCTGATTGTATGAATTACGCCGAAGATCGTTCGTGCTTAAAACGGATTGTCTTTCGCCCATTTGCGAAATGCATCGGTGGCGATCAGGGCATCGTATTTCTTTTGAAATGAACGCTGCCTGAGCATGTCGCGAAACTTATCTTCAAGCCCTTTTCGCACAAGGAACGACGTAAAGATTTTATTCCCCTTGTCAGACCTGGCCTGAATCATGAAATAGTTGGGGTAAGATTCAATGAATTCTTCAAGATTGAAGCCGAATGTCAATTGAAACCCGCTCAGGATTTCGGGCTGTTCATCGGGCTCCAATTCCATCGGAAATTCAATTTCCTGGAATCGCCCAGTCCAGAGAATCTCGGGACTGGAATTTCTGAGATAATTGATATCCGTTTTTATGCCGTTTCGGTTCAACGTATTTGAAACCGCCATGCTTCTGTTGGCATAGCCAAAAAGTGGGTCGATGTCGTGATCAACCATAAACCCGAACCCCTGTAATTCACTTGTGGCAATGCGCCAGTCGGCCGGGATGATATCTTCTGCAATTCTGGCAATCAGCGAAAATGGATCTTCACGGCTAATCAATTGCTCCATACCAGGCGAACTCCGGTCAAAGAATCGCGTAGCCCTGATTTTCCATCGTGATAACCCCGATTCATATGACCACGCAGCAACCACCAGATAAAGAATTGCGATGACCTTATGCACGGGTAACCGAATTTCATGCTTTTCTGAATTGAAATCCAGATCGGCCCGATTTAAATTCAGAAACAGTTGCTTCAGCTTTACCACACCCCATTCGGTGCTGACCAGCAGAAAACCAATCCATTCCAGCGGCAAATAATATCGCCTGGTTTCCGCAAAAAAATAGCGATTGGTCAAAATATAAAAACCATAGAGGCCAAGCAGCCCCAAGGCCTGAATTCTCATCATCAGCCGGTTTTCACGGCTCACTTCAGGTTTGTATTGCTGCATAAAACCAGGCACACTGCAAAGAAGCATGACAAACACAGCCAGAGTGTAGCTGTCAAACAACCCATAAACCAGCAGATTCAGTTGCCGGCGCGAGCCCTGAATCACTTCTGACAGTGGGGCTTTTTTAAATAAAACCGGAGTTAATACCCAATGCCCGTAATAGTATTTCACGATGACTAGAAATACAATCATTGAAACAATTGTTCCGGCAATTGGTGCAAATGGTATTTTTCGGCGTTTTATGATCATGGCAAGAAGCAGAAGTCCGCTGAATACAACAGCATCAGGCCTGATGAGTGGAAGGATTGAAATGAGAATTGAAGCTGACTTCCATCTCTCCTCCCACAAGGCGACCAATCCTGCGAAATAAGCCAGAGATACCAGCCCATTACCAAAACCGGCCGATTGTATTTCGGCAAAAATCGGGTTCCATGCAAAACCAGTCACAATCAGCACCTGCAGCAATCGCGGCATTTGCCTGACGAAATACCAGCACAAAACCGTGTGCAACAGTGTGACCACCAGCCCAAGGCCCATCGAGGCCCACACCAGCGACCTGTGCGACCACGCAAATGGTGCCAGCATCAGGTAATAAAATAATTCAACAGTGCCATCCATGATTTTTGTCGGACTAAATGAAAATCGCCCGAAATGATAAAGATTCCAGCTATGTTCCAGATTCACATAAACTTCATCGACATAAGCACAATAATAAGCATATTGAAATGACTGAACGACCAGCGCCAAAGCCAATAGTTCCCATCGCCCCGCCCGGCCCCTGTATTCCCGCCTGGCAAATGCAATTGCCAAAACCGCCGCCAGAAATTGTAATGCCACGACAAGCATCGATGACGGTATCAGGTCGTTCAGGTAAACCCGCGGAACCACTGGCTCCGACAAACTCCAGATTTCAATCATCCGCTCGCCTGCCAGTCCAACTGTTGTACAATTTCCATGCCTGATTGAGGCCTGATTATACTGATAAATCTTGTAAAAGATACGATTTTTGCGAATAACTGTTTTCTAAAGCAATCTGGCCTGCACTGGCTTCATCTCAGCAGACAATTGCGCTAAACCATTGCGGCAATTGAAGTTCAGAAAAACACCCGACGGATTGGTTCCGCCGGGCACTGGGAAAATCTCAACCTTGAATTGCATCAGGCAATCACGACCAGCCGTGGGCATCACGCACCTTGATCATCGCGTCAAGAATGGTATTCCACGTTTCCTGCCGTAAAAGCACTTCGTTGGGGAACATGCAGCCGTCCCAGCAGATGTGCTTCATGCCACGACCGGCTGCACCTTTGAGCCAATAGCCCGAGGCCTCGGTAATATCAAGCTTGCCATTGGGGTCGTCGGCCCGGCAGTGCCGGCCTGTTTTATCGTGCGAGCCCGAACCATGCACCGTGCCGTCGTTCTGGGCCACGTGGAAGTCCAGTGTCCACGGCCGCAGGGCATCGGTCATGGTGGTATAGGCCGTCACAAATTCGGCGTGGCTGTGGCCTTCCTTCACCAGGGCATGCTCAGGGGCGTTATAGCCCAGCAGGTATAGGTAGGTGTGGGCCAGGTCGGCCTGAAAGCCCACCACGCCGGGCATGTTGGTCTTCTCAAGCGTTTCCAGCATGTATTTCCATGAATGCATGCCGCCCCAGCAAATCTCACCCTCGGCCGCCAGGCGCTCGCCGTGGTCGGCCGCCACTTTGCCGGCTTCACGGAAGGTCTCGGCAATCTTCGCTGTGTTGCCCTTCGGGTCAGCCGCCCAATGCTCGGGGTTGTCGGCCGAGTCGATACGAATCACGCCATATTTGCGCACGCCGTGGTCGTTCAGGATTTTGGCGATTCGGCAGGCCTTTTTCACGGCCAGCACGAATTTTTCGCGATCCTCAGGCCCGCCCTGGGCCGAGCTGCCCACCGTGCCAGGCCACACCGGCGCCACCAGCGAACCAACCGCCAGCCCCTTGGCGGCAATCTGGTCGGCCACTTTTTTCAGGTCGTCTTCGGTGATATCAATATTGATGTGCGGGTCGAAGAGGAAAAGATCGACACCGTCGAACTTCACGCCGCCCACGCTGGCATTGGCGGTCAGTTCCAGCATCTTGTCAAGGCTGATAAAATCTTCGGCCCCTGGCGAGCCTTTGCCCACCAGGCCTGGCCACATGGCATTGTGCAGTTTGGGCAGTGCGTTACTCATGGTTGTTTCTTCTCCAGTCTTGGTTTTCGGCAAATTTTGCAGTCTTGAAAAAACGGGCGGACCGAAGCCCGCCCTCTGTCAGTTGTCAGTTTCTGGCATAGCTGCCGATCTTCGGCGCCTGCGGATTCGTATCGGGCCCGAAATATCGCAGAAGCACCAGTGGCTCTGAGCCCGTGTTTGTCACCTGGTAGCCATCGCGGGCACGGCCATGGGTGATAAACACTTCGTCGTGTGTCATCTGGCCATAGCGGATAAACACGGGCGTATCGATATCCAGCTTGCCAATCGAGCCCGAGCCCTGAACCGCCGTCACGCCGGTGGCACCGTTGTCTTTAATCGTTACGCTGTGGCCGGGCAGAACCGTCAGCTCTTTGGCGCTGAAAAGTTCCTTGCCATCAACTTTGCCGTAAACGATCCACTTATCGACATATCCTTCGCCTTCACCGCCCTTGTCAACGATGGGCTCAAGATAGTTTGATTCCTTGAAGTTCGGGTCAACGTTCTTTTCCCAGTCGAGTTGTTCGACCAGATAATC
>JBJTRR010000065.1:0-2219 GCA_046076185.1 bacterium
CAGAATGGCAGACGATGGAACCCGGCATTCTGGTGCCGGCCAATCCAGCGTTTCGCAATGCCCGTGCCAGCAGGCCCACGACAGGATCGGTGACTTCCACCCCGCCTTTAACGAGCCGAAAGCGTGAGCGACGGCCACGAGCTTTGGCTATGCACAGATGGCTGTGATCGAGCCACAATAGAAACAGCTCTGGGTGACTTCCGCCCCGGCATTCGTTATGATTTCAATATCTCGCACAATCACCCGTTCTGCCCATGATTCAGCACAAGGCAAAGGCCTGGCTTATGGAATTCCATGAAAAAAACTTGACCCAGGCCCAGAATGCGATAACGAAAGACTGGAAGGCGGAGTTCCCAGAGCTAGCGATACAGGGTCCCCGGCATCTCCTTAAACGGGTGGGTCCGCTCCTCTTGGGAATCGACCTCGCGCGCTACTCCCCCACAGAGTATGAACCAGGCTTTCACGTTCACTTTCTTGGAAATTCAAAAGATGGCTTTTGTCTTACGATGCGGACTTCAGTTTTGCCCCCGCCAGGCTTCTTCGGCGGGGGGGTCGCAGTGAGTGACCACAAGGCCGTCTACAAAGATTGTGCAAAGCGGCTCCGTGAGGAGGCTCCTTTGAGGCTTGAGGGCCCACTCACCGTAGCCGAGGTAGTGGCTGCATATCAAAAGTATTCGACGTCGCCCATGGGAGAGCAACAACTCGCATATCTTTATCAGGACGCTATAAAGCTCCTTGCATGCTACGACTTCGCTGATAAAGCTAGGGGATTGCTTCAGGAGATCCTTGAGAGGACGGAGGGGCGTGACTACAAATTCGGTCACCACGGTGGTCGCGAGGCCTACATAGAGCGCATGCGTGACGCGATTGCTCATCCTGAAACGATCCGAGAGACGATCGAGCAACAGATCGTTCAGCACAAGGTCGGGCGCCTGCCGTTTTCGGAGTTCGCCGATGCTGTGCCGGTTACTGCCTTGAACGAGCCGAAAGCGTGAGCGACGGCCGTGGGATTGTTTTGATTCGGTTTGAAGGAGCCGCGCACGCCCTAAGCGGTTAAATTAGTTGAAAAGCAGAAGACCGACCGCTTACTTCATGCGCGGCTCTTTCAGGCCAAGTTCGCCCTTTCAGGGCTGATTGTTCTTTATGGCCGGGTTACCCAGGGCGATGCCCTGGGCTGACTTGGGTCGCACCGTTGGTGCTTAAGCCAGAAGGCCGAAGGCCTGAAATATGTTAGCCCAGGGCATCGCCCTGGGATCAGGAAAAGGAGGTTTTATCAGATAGTTAAGCCCTGTAAGGGCGATTTAAATAGTATTATGAGGTTCAAACGAGCCGCAGACCGACCGCTTACTGCGTGCGCGGCTCTTTCAGGCAGGTCAGGAGAAGCGAAAAAGGGTTTTAACGAGCCGAAAGCGTGAGCGACGGCCACGAGCTTTGGCTATGCACAGATGGCTTCACTGGAGCCACAATAGAAACAGTGAAAGTGACTTCCGCCCCGGCATTCGTTATGATTTCAATATCTCGCATAATCACCCGTTCTGCCCATGATTCAGCACAAGGCAAAGGCCTGGCTTATGGAATTCCACGAAAAAACCTTGACGCAGGCCAAGAATGAAGTGACCAAAGACTGGCTGGCCGAATTTCCCAGCCTTAAAAAAGAAAGTCCGATGCACCTTCTCAGGCGGGTAGGGCCGCTCCTGGTGGGGGTCGTCCTTGAACGCATTGGCCATGATAGCTACATTCCGTGCTTTCACGTCCACTTTCTTGGAAATTCGAAAGACGGCTTATCGCTTACGATGCTGACGGAACTCAACCCAACTCCAGAGCTAAAGATGCCAATTATCGAAGTCAGCGATCACAAGAGGACTTACAAAGAGGCCGCTCGATTGCTCCGTGAGCAGGCCCCTCTAAGTATTGAGGGGCCCCTTACAGTTAAGGAGGTGTTAGAAGCGTATCGAAAGTTCTCAACAACTCCTGTAGGGGGATCCCAGCTCGCAAACCTGTATCAGGACGCGATTAAGCTCGCTACCTTCTTCGGCTTCACTGAGGAAGCGAGGGGGTTGTTGCGTGAGATTATGGAAAGAACAGAGGTCCATGGCCCCTATGGCTTCTATCACCACGGTGGTCGCGAGGCCTACATAGAGCGCATGCGTGACGCGATTGCTCATCCTGAAAAGATCCGAGAGACGATCGAGCAACAGATCGTTCAGCACAAGGTCGGG
>JBJTRR010000066.1:0-2129 GCA_046076185.1 bacterium
CAGCGATTTGTGTGCGTCGAAGTCCGGGCCGACACGTTCAGCGATCATTTCCGGCCAGCCCGGGTCTGACGGGTTTGTGAAATATCTGGATCAGTTCATGGGCAACCCCTACATCAAAGGTCTTCGTTGTGGGGTTCAGACGGAACCGGCAAAACCCGGGAAGGTTATCTCCACAAACTTTATGAAAGGTATTCAGGAACTGGGCCGGAGGAATCTGAGTTTTGATCTGAATATGGGGGGCGACGACCTGGAAACCGGCCTTCAGCTTGTAGAGGCCTGCCCCGACACGCGATTCATTCTTGATCATTGTGGTAACCCTGATGTGCGGCAGAAGCCATCTGAGAAGTGGCTCAAAGGTATTGATCGACTGGCGGGCAAGCCAAATGTATCAGCAAAAATCTCGGGCATCATCGCCAGAGTCGATAACGAAAAGCCGCTTGTGCCGCAGCTCATGCCGTTCGTTAATCATGTCTGCCAGGCTTTTGGGCCTGATCGAGTCGTTTTTGGGGGCGACTGGCCAGTTTGTCTCAGCGGTGGCACTTACGCCCAGTGGGTCAGGGCGTTAAGAGAAATCGCCAGCCAGCGAAGCGAGGAAGATCGTCGCAAGCTCTTTCATGATAATGCCCTGCGTGTGTATCGCCTCGACAGAATCTGATTTAATTCTCAGGTTCAACCTACGGCAATAGCCGTGGCCCTGGGCAATCTGGGCTCGGCATGGGCTACCCACAGGCCACTGGCATTGCGGGCAACGACTTCGGCACTGCCGGGGTCGCGATTAAGCGGGCTGGGAAGATGGCCGCGATTACGAATTTCGGTAATCATGGCATCGCCAAGCGATTTTTCTACCTGAAATGGTTCGATTGTCTCAACCTGGGTTCTTGGGTCGGCCAGCGACTGACCGGCGTCTCGCCCAAAGACCAGATGCCCCACAGCCACCGCCGCTACATTATTCACAATGGTTCGCCCACCCTGGGCACCGGCAGAAAAGAAGGGTTTACCGTCACGGGTTGCCAGAATCGGACACATATTATGCAGTGGTCGCTTGTTTGGGGCGATACTGTTCGCCCAGCCTGGGCGAGGTTCAAACCGGCACATACCGTGGCCCAGAACAAGTTCCCAGCCGGGCACCATCACCTGTGCCCCATAGCCACCGCCATGGGTTTGTGTCCAGGCCACATGATTGCCATCGGCATCGGCCGCTGCGCAGTGAATTGTGCCACGAAGCGGATCTGGTGCGACAATGTGCCCCAGGTCAGGCTGCTTCAGCCGCCTTTCAACGATGGCCCAAAGCTTTGCCAGATGTTTGTCAGAGAGATACTCCTGCGGCATAAGTTTCATGAATTCTGCATCAGCAAGCGTTGTCAGCCGGTCTTCCCAGGCTGTTTTGGCTATTTCAAGCCAGCCGTGCCACCAGTCAAGCGTGCCCCATGACAGGTTTGAATTTGATTTTTGATAACGATCTGCCAAGGCCAGCATCTGCAGGCACGTAAGGCCGCCGGCAGATGGCTGGGCTGCATAAGTTTGATAAGTGCCAGTCCTCACCGAAACGGCCGGTGTAACTTTTGCCTGATACCGGGCCATATCGGCTGCAGTTATGATTCCACCCATCTTTTGCAGGTGGCTGGCGATGTCGCGGCCAATCTCGCCTTCATAAAACACCCGTGGGCCCTGGCTGGCAAGAAGTGCAAGCGATTTTGCGACCCCTTCCATTCGAACCATTGCCATCGACTGACCGGCTGGAATTTTTGTGGCTGATTCCTTCTGACCACCTGCTTCGGCAGCCATCTTATACCAGGTTTCTGCGTTTCCACGTGAGAGGCTAACGCCCGACCGGGCTTTTTCAAGGGCGGGCCTGACTACCTCCGCCAGCTTCAGCCGCCCATATTTCTCAACCATCAGTCCCAGCCCGGCCACGACGCCCGGCACAGCCACGGCCAATGGGCCAAGTCGATGGCGGGTATCAGGGAATTTGATATCGTTCGGCTCGCGCCCGGGAATAACCGGAAACATATCGGCCCTGGCCGCCGCCGGAGCAGCACAGTTGGCATCGATGCCAATCACTTCGCCGGTTTTTGCGACAAATGCCGTACCAGCCCCGCCATAGCCACAAAGGCCTGTGCCATTTGGGG
>JBJTRR010000067.1:0-1840 GCA_046076185.1 bacterium
CCGCTGAACTGGCCCGCCAGGGTGGCGATTCGGTGAAGAAATCCATCGAAGCCATGGCGGCGATTAAAAAATCCAGCGAAGTGGTGTTTGACAACATTCAGGTCATCACCGAAATTGCCAGCCAGACTAACCTGCTTGCCCTGAATGCTGCGATTGAAGCAGCCCGGGCCGGTGAACATGGCCTTGGGTTTGCAGTGGTTGCCGACGAAGTGCGCAAGCTGGCCGAGAGATCAAGCCAGGCTGCAAAAGAAATCACCGGCCTGATAAAGGAATCGACACGCAAGGTGGCGGATGGTTCGGAGCTTTCGGAAAAAGTCGGCAGTCGCTTGCGACAATCGTCAATGGTGTGCGTGAAACGGCCCAGTCCATTTCCAAGATAGCCCAGGCGACGCAGGATCAGTCGCGTGCCGCCGCTGAAGTGAACAAGGCCATTCAGGACGTTTCAAGCCTGACCGAGACGAATGCGTCAAGCTCTGAAGAGCTTTCGGCCTCGGCTGAGCAACTGGGGGCCCAGGCCACGGTTCTTCGCAGCATTGTCGGCAATTTCCGGGTCTGATTTACGATCAGGAAGAGTCTCTCGCAGTAATCAACCGTATTCAGGGGTTCTACCCTGGAATTTCAAACCCTGAACGAGCAGGAATTCGAGCGATTCCGGACGTTGATTTATCAACTTGCCGGAATTCGCGTTGCGCCTACGAAGCAGATTCTTATTTCGAACCGGCTTCGAAGGCGGCTTAAAGAAACTGGCATCAGCAATTTTGAAAACTACTATCGCCACCTGACTTCGCCGGCAGGCAAGGCTGAAGTTGCTTTTTTTCTTGATGCCATCACAACCAACGAAACGTATTTCTTCAGAGACCTGAGCCAGTTTGAGTGGCTTGGTGGCCCTTTTTTAAAAGAAATGACACAGGCCGTTGCCAAAGGCACGCACACACGCAGGCTACGTGTATGGTCAGCGGCCAGCTCAAGCGGTGAAGAGCTTTACACCATTTCCATCGTTCTGCGTGAGCATTCTGATCAGATCGGCGGCTGGCGACTGGAATTACTGGGAACGGATCTGTCGCAGCAGGTGCTTGATCCAGCCCGGAACGGTATTTATGAAGAGCGGGCCCTGCGGCTGGTGACTGCTGCCAGGCGATCGGCATATTTTCAGCAGGATGCGGGCACGGCAGGCAAATGGAAGGTGAAGGCTGATATCAGGGCACTGTCTCGCTGGAAGAGGCATAACCTGATGAACCCTCTGGTGGGTGAAGAGCCTTTCGACGTCGTTTTTCTGAAAAACGTGCTGATCTATTTTGACAATGACTCAAAAGAAAAAGTTCTCAGGAATGTGGTGGCATCCATTCGTCCAGGAGGATTTCTGGTCGTTGGCCCGACTGATTCCGTTTCAAAACACCTGAGCCAGATGACTCGCGAGCGGCCATGGCTGTTTCGCAAGTGATACCGGGTAGAATGTGACCAATCCCATGAATTTCGCTCATCTACTACCGTTTTATCTCGACGAAACCGACGAACAGGTCATTGCCCTGAACGATGCCCTGCTGAAGCTTGAGCAGGATCAAACAGATGCCTCGGCTTTGGATGTCGCCTTTCGGATTGTTCACACGATCAAGGGGTCGTCGGCTGCGCTTGGTTTTACGGAAGACAATAAACTCACACATCATCTTGAATCGTTTTTCGACCTGCTGAGATCAGGGCAGAGACAACTTGACAGGGCCTCGCTCGACCTTTTCTTTAAATGCCTTGATGAGCTGAAAAATTACCATCAGCGACTGAGAGAAACGGGCGAAGCGGCAGTTGATTTCAGTGATCTTGTCAATCAGGATATCTTACAGCTGAA
>JBJTRR010000068.1:0-2690 GCA_046076185.1 bacterium
CTTAAAGCCGGTTCGGGCAATTGGCCCAGGGCCATTTCTTCAATCAACTGATCATCAAGACAGGTCGTTATCATGCCACGAATTCAAATCAGCAGGTGCAGGCCGTTGTTATAATGTCCTACATTGAAATGATTCATATAACCAGAAATCTTTCGCCAAAATAGTGAGGAGCAAGATTTTGACCTGATTTTTGATAAGTCTATTGAATTGAATAACTTTAGTAGAGACTTGCGAATGGCTTGGTTGATTGCCGGCAGTGAATCGAGGGCCGCTTATCAAGGTTCGTCGACAAACTGATGAAGCACGGAACGAATCCGGGCCGGAATGCGACTGGTCGCGATATAAACCGTGTTTTCCGTAATCTCAAGCTCGGCTGCGGCTTCTCTTGGCGTAAGGCCTTTGTGGTAAACCATTTCAAAGGCTTGCCACGACTTTGCGGTGAAGTCTTTCTTGACATACTTGATGGCCTGTTCAATCAAATCCAGGCGGTCGTTCGGGCGATCCTCCACGGTTCTGGTGTCAGGAATGTCGATCGCGCTTTCATAAGCAGTCAGGCTGTTTTTCTGGTCGGTATGATATTTCTGAAAGACGACATTTCTGACAATCGACTTGATCCAGCGGCGCAGTGAACCCTTGCGCTCACGCTCAAAATGTTCGATCTTCTGGAAAATCACCAGAAACACTTCCTGGGCAAGATCTTCCAGGCTGTTGTTCTGCGTGCTGCCGCTGAATTCTCTGATCCACCTGACAACCGACTCATAATAGATGTGCACGAACGAGACCCACGATTCCTGGTCTTTCAGAATCTTGATCTGCCTGAGCAGTTCCGGGTTCGTCGTGTTCATCAGTCGAGTCGCACACATTCCCTTTTTTTAGCGATGATCTTGCGGTTGAACCCGCATTGAGGTGAAAATCTCTTCCTACCATATCTATGTCATTGTTCTGAACGAGTCAACAAGCGATATTTTTAGCAGCGATTAGTTCATCTTGGTTCAATAAAACCACCATGCCCTTATCTGGCCGAACCTTGTTGAATCCACTCATACAGATAAGTTTAAGCCGGAAATTGTAAAACATTTACGATAAAGTTGATTATTTGCAACAATTCCCGTGATGGAAACATGTGTTTAAGTGTATGAAGTATATGGTTTTCGGAAATTGTTTCGCACAAACTGAAATTCTTTGTCATTTTTTCATGTTTATTTTTGACGGGAAAATTTGTAGTATTTGTCTTAATATATTTCAATGGTGCGCTGGGGCCGGTTTTACGACAACTGTCGTTTCTGTCGGGCCTCACGGTTCATCAAAGTGAATCAGGTTACCAGGGCACAGTTGAAGAGCAGATCAACAGAGACTACTGAATCGCACCGCAAGTGATTTTCCAGCAAAAACTTGCTTGCGACTCTCGATACGCAGCAACAGAGGTTTTCCAGCCATGCGCAGATCTTTTTCGTTCATCGCCTCGCTTTTCGCTGCCCGGGCCGCTGCCAGAGCGACTCATCGTGCGGAACAAAATCGAAGGGGCAAGCAGTTTCTTCGCAGTGCGGTACTCGACCTTCTGGAAGAGCGGCAGTTGCTGGCGACGTTTACGTACAACGGCGGCACCGGCCTGCTTACGATTGAAACCAGTCAGAACAATGAAGCCTTTACGATTCTTTCGTCAAGTGATTCCGGCAATTACACCATCACCTCAAACTTCAATTTCAGTGGCAGCAACACCACCGGCCTGACGGGTGCAGGCACTGGCACGCTTACGGTCGGCAGCAATATCAACAACCTGACCAGAATTCTCATTACCAATAACGCAGCCAATTCCGGGTCGAGCCTTTCCTTCGGCCTTTCCACCGGCAATTTTGTTGATGGCCTGACTGTTAATTTCACCAACAGCACCAGCGGCACGATCAATGTTGCCAACAGTGCGGGTTTTATCAACGGGGCCAATCTTTCGCTGACAACCACGGGCAATGCCATCACGGTATCAAGCCGGATTTCAGCCAATTCCAGTGGCTCGGTCACGTTAAACAGCCGAAATATACAGGTCACCGGCAATATCACCACGATATCAGGCGGTATTGCTTTGTATGGCAATGGAGCCGGTGCATATCAGTCGGGTTCATTCAATGGCGTATCCATTATCGGGCCGAATGTGAATGTAACCAGCACCAGTGGAAACATTCAGGTTAATGGCAGGGGTGCTGGTGATTCGGCCGACTACGGCATAAATCTTGATCAGGCGTGGGTGGAGACAGGTTCAAGTGGTTTGATTAATCTGACGGGTGTCAGCGGCAATGGTACCGATAATGCCTATGGTATTTTCGCAAACTATTCTAATTTAAGAATTTCGAATGGGGCATTGAATGTCTCGGGCACAAGTAATGGCACGGGGGCAAATTCTACCGGCCTTTATCTGAAAACGAGTACGTTTAGCTCAGCGAACACGAGCACGTTTACGATAACAGGCAGTGCAGCCAACGGCACGACGAATGCCACAGGTATTTTCGCAAACTCTTCAAACATAACGTCTAGTGCAGTAAATGTGACAGGCACGAGCAGTGGTACCGGGGCAAATTCTAGAGGTTTGTATCTGTTGTCGAGCACTGTCAATTCAAGGGGCTCGACCGCTGTAACGTTCACAGGTAATGCAACCAATGGTACGACCAATACTTACGGCGTTTTTGCAAGCTCTTCTG
>JBJTRR010000069.1:0-9066 GCA_046076185.1 bacterium
GACAAATCCTGCCCAAACAAAAAACATATTTAAGAAGCCCTCTCATAACCAAAGTTTGAAGCCCAATAGACCAGATTAACCTTCGGCCAAGATAGCATTCTAAATAACTACTGAGAAAAGGCTTACAAAAAAACATTCTTCACAACAATTTATTTCTGTTTTTGTTGTTGACAGTAGCAGAAAATCATGTTCCATTAAAAAATGCATTTCATGCCAAAATGAGCACAAAAAAAAATGGAAACTGTCGGCACAACCACAACTGGTTTGTTGACAACCCTACTTCATCTCTTACGTGAGGACCGGTCATGAAAAGTAGAGTGGTGGATCGTAGCAATGCATTTACTCTGATAGAACTTTTGGTGGTAATTGCCATCATCGCCGTTTTAATTTCGCTGCTATTACCGGCAGTGCAGTCGGCTCGCGAAGCTGCTCGTCGTGCCCAGTGTGGCAATAATCTCAAACAGCTTGCACTTGGGGCCATGAACTATGAATCAGCCCATTCCACACTTCCACCGGGTTCCTCTGGTGGTGGGATGATTGGCAACCAAAACTTTGCAGCCCCCTGGCGCGACCCAAGTGTTGGTTCATGTTGCCCTTTCGGGCATTTTTCCTGGGCAGCAAATCTTCTGCCGTTTGTTGAACAGAACAACATTTATAACTCGCTTAATCTGAGTGTGCCGATGTACGCATTCTCGATTATGGAGAACTCTAATCCGGCAGGAACACCAGCGAAGCGAGGGCCTGCAGGCGATCCCGCCAATTCGACTGCTGCGGTAATGACACCCAATTCCTTCGTCTGCCCATCGTCACAGGTACCAACCGGTGCAAACCCGCTCGTCAACGAATACAAAGATTATGCCATCAATGGCGGTACAGGCGAATCCTGCTGCATGGAACGTAATAACGGCGTTGGTCCAAACAATGGGATTGGCGCAGTGAATTACTTCCCACGCATTCAGGACATCACTGACGGCACAAGTAATACTTTTCTCTATCTGGAAAAGTCAAAGTTCATGAGCCAGTCGTGGCTTTTTTCCAAAGTAGGCTCAAATCACTTTCTCTTTGTGCATCACCCTTCGCAGGGTTACGTTAATGCCATTATCAACGGTGGAGCGGTTCCCACTCCACCTAACGTGACTTACTGGAATAATCGTGCCGCCGGGAGTTTTCACCCTGGTGGAATACAGGTCACGATGTGTGACGGTAGCCTGAAATTTATAAAGAACAGTATCGACTATCGGGTCTATCGTGGGTTATTCACCAAGAATGGCAGCGAAGTCATTTCAGCAGACGCCTATTAACCAAGCGTCTGTCAGACGAAATAACCAATCGTTTAAATATAAAACAAGCATTGTTGGTGCTTGCCAGTTGACCGGGCCAGCACCGGCAATGCCTGGATAAAATGTAGTTGAACAAGATTCAATTTTTCGGGAGTCGAACAAGATGACACAGCGCAAAGAACCAGGCCTGTTGAGTTTGGCCTTCTGTTTTCTATTGAGTATTAGCGGTTGCGGTGATGGTGCCCCACCAATCGGGCTGGTAACGGGCAAAGTCACTTTCAAAGGCAAACCAGTTTCTGCAGCTACCGTTTCGTTTATGCCATCAGAAGGCAGACCAAGCTGGGGCATTACCGATGCCGAAGGAAATTACAAGCTGCATTGGGACGAAGACCACGACGGAGCCGAAGTGGATAATCACAAAATCACTATCGCCTTCATTCCGGGGTCGCCGGGAGAAGAAGCAGCACTTGCCGCAGGTAAAGCCGTAATTCCGGCCGATCGCAAAGAAATTATCGCCAGATATGGAAACTTTGAAACCACAACCCTGCAACGAGATGTCAAGCCTGGTACTCAGGTAATCGACCTGTCTCTGGATTGACTCAATTCGACTCACAGGGGCAGCCGTTCTGCCCCTGTTGAAGTTGAAAGAACACTGTAAGACTCGATTCGCTTTTAATCAGATACTTTGTTTGGTGCAATAAAAGCAGCGAATATACAGTCAAGAATTAACCAGATCTGAATCTGCAGCAATTTCGATTGTGGAAGTTAAACTAACGCCGTTATCCCTGACGGTTTCCATTCTATGCATAGAAATATGGCCAAGGGCCTGATTATCTAGCCACACAAATCCATCGGGCTCGATTTTGCCTGTAGCTCCTGTATCAAGCCAGCCCTGTTTTCCAGCGACACGCGCCAGAAGCTTCCCGGTGGATCCAAACGGAACTTCAGCACCCGAATCGTCGACCGCTTTAATGACTACCCCAGGTAAAGCCTGCCCGACAGAGCCCGGCTTATTGGCAATTTGATGCACTTTGCGTGCAGGCTGTAGAAAATCAGGTGCCGATGCCGTGAGCAAACCCAGATTCGGATGACGCCAGTGCCCCAAATCCAAGTTGATAATGTCTGTGATAATAGGACTATCTGAAATGAATTCTGTGGCATTCACAATCTCTTCCAGAATGTGCTTTCGCAATTCAACCGCATTAATTGTACTGGGAAGGGGAGGACCAAAACTGATGCCGACTCGTCTCCGCCACCCTTTTGGCCACTTCTTGAAAAACTTTCCTTCCGAGAAGCTGAAAATCGATCCCCAGAGTCCAGCCAGACCTATCGGAATCACCCGAACTTCCGGCTTGTCTCTTAAAATCAGTTCGAGCCCTCGCTGAAACGGGTTCATCACTCCACTGCGGCAAAGTTGGGCTTCAGGAAACAACCCTACGGTTCGGCCTTCGTCAAGAGCCTTACGCAACAGGTCAAGTGCCAACTTCTGGGCTTTGGGGCCAGTGGCAGGAATGGGAATAATGTTCATGCGTTTAGAAAGCCATCGCTGGCCCGGGTTATCGCAGTAGTCCTTGTTCACCAGAACCGTTATTGGCCTTGGACAGATTGCAGCAATCACGAATCCGTCGATCCACGTCACATGATTGCCCGTGAGCATCACAGGCCCGGACCGTGGTACATTTTCGACACCGGTGGCACGCAGAGAGTATCGAGGCCAGAGCAAAATCCGGAAAAAAGGCTTGAGAGACCAAGGCAAAAGAAAAGCCCATAAACCCGTAACAAGAATCGCAGTGTTTACTAATCCACCAGTCACTGCCAACGCCAATTGCCATTCGCCAATAATCGCCCAGATCAGCCCAAAAAGTACAAGGCACGCAACGATCAGAAACAGAACGAGCTTACGAATCATGTTTTTTTCTCAATTCATCCATTCAGACTGACCAAACCTTCTCGTTGGGATGCCCTGTTTTTCCACGGCTAACCCAGGCAAGACCCGCTATGGCCACCAGATTCACCAATGCCGCCAGCAAAAATGCCGAACGAAAACCCAAACCATCCGCCATGCTTGCCATCAAACCACTGCCCAGTGTGCCAAGATTCTGAAACGCCATGATCAGGGCATAACTCGTCGCCGGCCATGCATTATCTGCTTCATCCATGGCCATTGAACAGGCCAGTGCGTCTAGCCACCCCACAAAAACACCGAATCCGATTCCGACCATCATTGCTGACACCGGCCCCAGAACCAGCCCAAAGAGAAAAGTTGTCGCCGATAAACCCAGCAACCCCAATGCCACCAGTTCTCGGCGACCAACTCTGTTCGAAAGCCTGGCCTGAATCACCGCGCCAACTGCCCGCCCACTATTTCGTCCAAGACTTTGAACGCCTAAAGCTTTTTCCGAAAAGGCCAGCGCCGGAACGGCAAACCAGAAAACCAGCACACTTTCAACACCAAAGCTGACCACGGCATAGATCACGCTGAAAAAGAGCAGGGCCCAGAGTGTTCGCTTCGTGAATATTTCAAGTGCACCCCATTTGAATCCGCCGTTGCCGTTAGCATTAACAATATGCACGGGCTCAGCAATTTGCATACTGTAAAGAATCGCAGGCAAAGGCAAAATGCCACAGACCCAGAGAACACCCATGCCAGGTGTGGCTGTGATTTGCCAAAGATAACCAAATGCCAGCCCGCAGATGGCCGTTGAGACAAATCGTGATGCCTGCAAAATCCCCTGAACCCGATTCCGGTCACGCCTGGGCGTAACCTGCACTGCAAAGGCGTCGCAGGCAACGTCATAAAGACAAAGACCGGTTACAGCCGCTGTCGCTACTAATGTAAAAAGCCCAAGATTGACCGCCGGATTGATCAGGCTCAGGCCAAACAGGCCAAGACCCTGCAAAAGCAATCCCAGCAAGATATACGGCTTGCGGTGACCAAGGCCGAACAGGCTGACTTTATCGGCAAAAACGCCAAAGATAAACTTGACTGCCAAAGGCAAAGTGGCAATAGACTGCGACCAGCCGACCTGAGTCACAGTCAAAGGCGAAATACCCGTTCCATGGGTAAAAATTTCGTTCCGCATGTAACGGCCATTAAATGTTAGAAAATACGATACCACCACGCCCTGTACGGCATATAGCATGACAAAAAGAAGCAACACTGAGGGAGCCAGAACTCGCTCGTCCGTCAACTGAAGAGGCGTCAAATCATGCGAATTTTCGCTGTGACCGCTGCCTGAAAGTTCTGATGGCCAATTCGCCTCGGTCGTCATACCTGGGTCTCCCAAATACCGGGGCCAGGCCGGGGTGTGGGCGTCGGAGGCGATGGAGCCGGTGTGGTATTCAACTCTGGCGGTCGCAGGCGACCATGCGTAAGGCATGTGCGATACATCAGCTTGGCGTCGTCGGGCAGCGGCAGGTTATCCGACTGAGAAATGGCTTTTTCGATATCATACGACACTCTCATTAATTGGATTTTGCCATTTTCAATAATGGCATAGGCCGCACGAGTATCACCATCACGCGGCAGGCCCACCGAACCAGGATTTAAAATTCGCGTCTTACCTGCCGTTAATTCAAATTGCATGTGAGAATGCCCCACACAGACAACATCAGCCTCAAGATCTTTCACCACCTCAGTCCAGGCAGCGGGGTCTTTCCGCAGATATTCATCCAATGGGTCGCGTGGGGTCCCATGAACAAGCAGGTATCGAACGCCATCAACTTCCACTCTTCGCGTGACGGGCAACCGGGCCAGAAACTTGCGCTGGGCGGTATCCAGCTTCTGCCACTGCAAAGGGCGAGTTACAGCCGTAAGATAGCGAAAGCCCGTTTCTCCATGAACCTGCACAGAATGAGCCACACCATGATCATGATTACCACGAACCGTCTCACACCGATTCTGAATCACCCATTGAACACAGGCCGCCGGGTCGGGGCCATAATCAACCAGATCACCAAGGCAGAAGCAAATATCAAACCGCTCGCGAATTGCCTGCAGGGCAACCGAATTGGCGTGAATGTCAGATATTACCAGAACTCGCATGATCGACCTTCTGCTACCACTGATTTTCTCGATCCCAGATCAGGACTTATCTGAAATAGCCCAGTGATCATACCACATCTGGAACACAAGCAGAGTCCAAAGCGGCTTGCGATGATCCTTCACACCATTTAGATGCTCAACTACCAGACGATTCACATAATCTGGCATAAATAACCCCTGTGATTTTATTCGCCCTTCGGCCAGCAAGTCGGTCATCCATTCCTTCAGTGGCCCACGCAGCCAGGCCGCCACAGGTATTCCAAAACCCTTTTTGGGTCGGCTCATGATAGATTCTGGTAGCACATTTTTCAGCGACTTCTTCAGTAGCAGCTTGCCCACGCCAACATCGTATTTATACCGATACGGCATGGCCGCCAGCCAATCTACCAGCTCCGAGTCAAGAAATGGTGCCCGCACTTCAAGAGAACTGGCCATGCTTGCCCTGTCCACCTTGAAAAGAATATCTTCCGGCAGATATGTCGCCTGATATTGCAAAAGCCGCTCATCGGCCTCGCTCATACCAGCCGGGTAATCAATCGATCTTGTCGAAGTGAGACGTGCCAATAACTGATCTTCGGGGTTTATATCCGGCTCTTCCACCAGCAGTTGACCAATCTCGTCACCTGAGAACGACCCAAGCCATCGTTGATGGGCCATCAATACCGTTGAGTTTGCCCCACGTAAAAACTGCTTCGCCTTAAAATCAAGGCTGAAATTTCGGTGTCTCACTGGTAATCGCTGCACGAGACCGGCCACCAGATGTTGCACCAGTCCCGGCAACTTCTGATAAGTTCGCAGCCAGTCTTCCGCACGAAAGGTCGGATACCCTGCCATAAGTTCATCGGCACCGTCGCCACCCAGAGCCACTGTCACATGCTCGCGCGCAAATGCACTGAGAAGATGTGTCGGCAACACCGAAGCATCGCCGAAAGGCTCGTCAAGCCACTGGCACAAACCCGGCAAAAGCTCCGTCAGTCGGCCCACATTAAATATTCGCTCGTTGTGCTTTGTGCCAAGGTGCTTTGCCACAAGCCGGGCATGGGCCGATTCATCGAATGATTGATCCTCGAAACCGATAGAGAATGTCTGAACTCGCGACGTCCCCTGAAGCTCAACCAATGCTGCGGCCACGGCCGATGAATCAACTCCGCCTGAGAGAAAAACCCCAAGAGGGACATCCGAACGCTGGTGCCGGCCAACCGCCTGGCATAAACGCCCCCAAAACTCATCCGGCAAAGCGTCCTCCGGGTATTCATCACCCAGATCAAGTCCTTCTTCAGCCACTTCCGCTTTCCAATAGCGTTTAACCGAAATCTGACCCTGCTCAAAAACCAGCAGATGACCAGGCAACAACTTGTGTATGCCAGACCAGATTGACCGCTCGTAAGGCAAATATTCAAAGAAGAGATACTCGGCCAGCCCCTGCCGATCAATCGCCCGGCTAAATTCAGGATGCTCAAGAATAGCCTTCGGTTCACTCGCAAAAATCAGCGTGCCCCGCGAAGTCATATGCCAGTAAAGCGGCTTTTGCCCCATGCGATCACGGGCCAAAACCAGCCGCTCTCGGTTCTCATCCCAGATTCCAAAAGCAAACATGCCATTGAGATAGGAAACAAATTCAGGCCCGTGATCTTCATAAAGATGCACCAGACATTCCGTGTCTGAGACCGTTGCAAAACGGTGGCCACTTAATACAAGCCGACGTCTAAGTTCTGGCTCGTTATATATTTCGCCATTGAAGGTCACCCAGACTCTGCCATCCTCGTTGGCCATAGGCTGAGTGCCACCTGCAAGGTCGATGATTGATAGCCGCCTATGCCCTAAAGCCACCCTTCCCGAGAGCCAATGGCCATCACCATCAGGCCCACGATGCCGCAGCACCGCCGTCATTCGTTCAAGCACGGCCCGGTCGGCTGGCTCTGCTTCCGGATTCACAAACCCCGCAATTCCACACATGCAGAAGGCCTCGGAAGGGTCTAGCCATCATTCTCCCGGAATCTGTTCAACACTTCTTATTTCATCATACCTTCTCAACCAGCATAATTGCTCACTGCTTCTGAAATTGCACATTCAGAGGCGCACTGATACCACCCGAGACAATGGCCTGAATTGCCTGAGTCGGTGTCCAATCCAGTTCAACCACATCCTCCACAGGCACAAAAAGCGTAAACCCGGTTGGAGGCATAACGCCCGTTAACAGCATGACGGCATAAATCTTTCTGCCTGAATCTTTTTCCGTCAGCGTATTTGTCACAAAACCAAGGCTCTTCACCCCACAGTTGGGAAAATCGAACAGAACCACTTTTTCAAACTTGCTGGAGCCCTCGCTCTTATCGAGAGACCTGATTAAATTTGAAACGGCATCATAGACAGTTTTCACTACCGGCAAGTGACGAAAAATCCAGTCAACCATCCGATAAATCCGCGACCTTGCCAAGCCACCGATCAAAAAAAGCACCAAACCTAGTAGTACCAGAACCAGCCCTGGGGCCACAACCATGCGCCACCAATCTGGCAAGTCATCCTGCGCGGTGATTCCTGCGATCTGAAAGATCAGTTGCAACAGGGGGTTAAGTATCGTATCTATCATCAAAAAGTAGGTAAATTGAATTACCCAGAGGGTTAAAAAGAGTGGTAGCGTCGCGAACAGCCCTGCCATCACCCGGTTTTGAAAAAAAGTCCATAAACTTTGACCACTCGTACTATTGATATCAACAGATTGCTTGGTTACCGATTTTTGCTCCGGCATTGCTCGCCTCCAGATTCAAGCATAGAGAAATCTAGTAAATCATGTGCAAGTCGAAACTCAGAATTCAAACGCAATTTTCATTTATCACGACTTGAATCAGAAACCCGGATTCAACAAGACAATTATAGATTGATTTTGAGAGCCAAAAAATATTATCGGACCTAAAAATCCATTTCTTTTCAGTAATATTGCCTTGGTTTCTATTTTCCTGTAAAGTAGAAATTGATTTACAATTTCATGAATTGATCAGGATAGGGGTTGCAGATGTCCAGCACAGATCCACATTTAAACTGTGGCAAAGCATTCCACGAAAAACAGCTGAGAGATCTGGCAACTTACATCACATATCGTGCCAAAGCCGCTCAAAACAGGTCTATCAGCGATTATCGTAAATATCTGATTTTCTCAACACCTCGAGTTGGATCATCCCTCCTTACAAAACAAATCCAGCAGACAAATCAGCTTGGCTCGCCTGAAGAGTGGTTCAACCCTGATTTCATTACTGCTTTTCTTGGTTTACAAAACACACCCACAATGGATTTTAACCTTTTTGCCGAGCAGGTTATTCGAGGTTCAGCGACACCCAACAATGTTTTTGGAGTGAATGTACACGTCCATCAATATCATCAACTTTTAAACTCCGGCATCGACCTTTTAAACCTTCAATTTGAAAAGTTTTACTACATTATCCGACGCGATAAAATCAAACAGTCTTACTCTTGGGCTAAGGCTTATTAAACAGACTGCTGGAACCGCACCATTGAAAAAGAAGCCGGTTTTCCCGATGGTGTTCCTGTTGAAATCTCAGCAGAAGAGGTTGCCCAATTCCTGCACAATATTTGTAAAGACAGAAACTATTTTGACAAGTCCATCAAGCCCAGGATCACTGTACATCGGGAATTCTATTACCTCGACTTAGTTGCTGATGAATGCCATTTGGCCCTGAACTCCATTCTTGAAGATTTTGGACTGCCAACAACGCATAAAAAATT
>JBJTRR010000070.1:0-1240 GCA_046076185.1 bacterium
GTACAGTTTCTTCTGCCATTGCGAATACTCCTAAGATGTTGTTCGTTTGCAGAGCAAAAATAGCCCTGACATTTTGCAATGCGTAACCCGCCCCTCAACTCGCTCAAAAATATTTTGACTTTTTTTGTAAACAGTCCTAACAAATGTCAAAATAATGACTTACAAAAATCTTAAGTTTTTTTGAGCGACTTTGTCAGCGATTTACGCATGACATGGCAGACCAATCCTGACTTGCGTTGTATCATGGGAGGATCATCCAAACCCCCGTCATACATATTGAGGCTTGATATGCCTGGTCGTGATTCGTCAGGAAGTGATACCGAACTTCAGAATCTCATCAACCGCTGCCAGAACGGAGACCCCACAGCCCATGAAGACCTGCTGGCCCATGCTCGCGAGCGATTGCTGAGGCTCACCCGCAAGATGTTTCATACCTATGCCAACGACCTCAGACGCTGGGAGCAAACCGACGACGTTTTTCAAAACGCCATGCTCAGGCTGCACGACGCGCTGGCCAAAAAGCCGGTCGAGTCGGTCAGGCACTTTTTTACCTGGCCGCCAAGCTGGTGAGGCGCGAGCTGATTGACCTGGCCCGGCATCATTATGGCCCGCATGGCAACGCGCGGAACCACCACACCGATCATCAGCCGTCGGACGAGCAGGGGGGCGTGGTGCATGCCACGGCCGAAGAGCCCGAAGACATGACGGGCTGGGTCGAGTTTCATGAGCGGGTGGAAACACTGCCCGAAGAGGAAAAAGAAATACTCAACCTGATCTATTACGAAGGCCTGACGCAGGACGAAGCCGCAGTGGTGCTTGGCATATCAGTGAGCACGCTGAAGCGGCGGTGGCAGTCGGCCAGGTTCAAGCTTTACGAGGCAATTGCCAGTGAATGCGAATGATGCGGAGATATTCGCCGAGCTACTGATTCGCTGGGAAGAGCTTTATGAACAGGGGCACGACCACCCTGCGATTGAGCTGGCCGCCGATATGCCGCACCTGGTTGACGAACTTCAACGACGGATACAGGGGCTGAAGGCGACATCGTGGCTGAAACGACCGATTGAGCCTGGCCAGCCGGGGGCCCGAGAGATCAATGCAATCGGTGGTGCTGTCGAGCCGATACCGGCTTGATGCACTGCTGGCCGAGGGTGGTTTTGCGCAGGTGTGGCGGGCCTATGACATTGAGCTGCACCGAAATGTGGCCGTGAAGATGCCCAAAGTGAGCCGGATTGATTCG
>JBJTRR010000071.1:0-2123 GCA_046076185.1 bacterium
CTGCGACATCACGCCTGTTTCCTGCAGGAAGGCCACCTGGCCGCCCGCAGGCGCGCTCGGGTTGCCGCTGGTAAATCCACTACCGTTGCCGGAAATGCCTGAAGTGCCGGTAAATGTCCAGCTTGCCCCGGTCGGGTTATATTGGTACGCACTTGAACCCGAACCGAGACCGGGGCTCTCGAAGCCCGAATTCTGCACCAGATTGGTGGACGTGTTCATCCAGTAATCCGCAATCGAACCGCCCGTGCCCATATAATTCTTCGGCGTGTTCACAATATAGGCCGAATTCGGCGTGCTGATTGAAACGGCTGCGGCGTTAATTGGAGCATCCTGCACCAGGGCACCACAGGCATTGAAGATCGATACCGAGCCGCCGGTGTTCACAATCGGGCCGGTGATTGCAATGGCCGGGCCTGATGTCGTGCCATTACCAACGACACCAGCATAGTTTTCATTAATAGTGATCGATGGCTTGGCTGGCTGCTGGTTCAGCGTCATGCCCGCCGGTACGCCCACATTGCCGACGACCGTAATCTTGCCCATATTCAGCGTGTTGGGTATGCCAATGCCATCAAGCAAGAGATAAGCCGGGCTGTTGTTGTTCACCGTAATATTCGGTGAAAATGCTGAAATCTTGCCTGTTCCAGCAAGTGACGTACTGGCATAAATCACCACCTGACCGCCGGTGGCTGCCAGGTTGGCAAGCGTGATGGCCTTGACGGGCGAAGTTGAAATTGATTTCTCAAGAATTGCCTTCGAGGTGGGGTCAAGGCCGCTTAGCAATTGCGTGGCGTTATAATTGCTGTTGTAGCTGGCCTGGAATGGCAGGAAGGACGAATTCGGCTGGGGAATTACATTTGTGAGGCAACTGCCAATATTAGCCAGATTTACAGCCTGGCCATTGACAGTTGCTGTAGTGCCCGACTCAGGAATATTAATGGCAAGCTGGTGTGTATTGCCGGCGATGACGTTGCCATTGATTGTCACGCAGCTGGTCTGGGTTGCGCCGGTGGTGCCACTGTGCGTTTTGCCTTTGGCGCCGTCCATATTCGCAAAGGTGTACCACTGTGCATTATTGATGCCTGGCTGGGCACCCAGGTTTACATCACGGTCGCTAATAATCTGGCTGCCGCTACCCAGCGAAACACTCAGATTTGAATTGGAGTTTGAACTGGCACTTGTACCCGGAATGGAGGCAAGACCTGTGCCGTGTGCTGTGACGAGCGCAAAATTATCCTGCAAAGTACCCGCGCCGCTCACAGGGTTAGATCCGGCCGTGACGGAAATACCGCCCGCCGCCTTCAGAAGGCTGTTCTGCCCCACGGTCACCGACTGGCATGAGGTCAGATTGTTTTCTGCCACTGCGCGAGAACCGCCGACAAGAGTAAAAGTATAATCATAAGAATCGGTCTTTGTCTGGCTGTTGATGTTTGTTCCGATACTCACACTTCCAGCCAGGGCGGTAATTTTGACATTTGACCCAAGAGCAATGTTGTTCGTCAGGCATGAGGTCAATGAAGAATGCACGCCCCCTCCACCTATCCCTGTGGAATCATGCATATATGTCAACTGGTAAGTATTCCAGCCCAGCGACGAGCCGATCAATATATTTCCGCCCCTGGAACTGGTAGATATGGAAACATCATTACCCAGGCTAACCGCCGAATTCATTGTCATACACGAAACAGATGTCCCGCCAAAACCACCAACAATACCGCCTCCGCCAACCCTCGCCATGATTCCGCCGGTTTTGCCATTCATGTTTGAGGCATCGCCCAGGCCGGTCATGTCGTTCTGGGCCTTCACAACGACAGAGCCATTGGCTGTAATTGCCGTGCCCGAGCCCAGGTTCAGCGTCAGGTTCGGGTTCGATGTGTTGAGGGCCCGTGCGGCGCTTCCGCCAACGGCCGTGGCATAGACCGAATCGGCATTGGTGGTGTACGTGCCGCACTTTTGGGCCAGGAATGTGGCCGATGCTGATGAAAGCGTCAGGTTGGAAGTGGTAAACGAAATCGTCGGCGAATTATCGGTGATGGCTCGGGCGGCATCGCCACCCACAGCCGACCCGGAGCCGGATTGGGCTTCAGTATTGTTGTCAGAGACAGCAATCGAGCCCATGCTGC
>JBJTRR010000072.1:0-1789 GCA_046076185.1 bacterium
GTCAAATTCAATTCACTTATCGAAAGTACACCCGCACCACGCAAGGACGAAAAGCGTGTTGCTTTTTCGCCCTTGCATGTTTGCTTTTTGTTCAGACTACACCGGCAATGGCCGAATGGACCATGCCAAGTTGTGCCATACCTTCTGAGATCGCCTGTTTTGAAGCGTCATCCAGATTTCGCAGTGGCAAACGCACCGGGCCGCAGTCAACCCCTTTCAGTGCCATGACATACTTCGATGCCGCAAGAGAGCAAAACGACGCCAGAAGCCGCACCAACGAAACACTTGTGGTCTGGTCGGCACGGGCCGATTCGTGATCACCCCTATCATATGCGGCCATTATCCGCAAATAAAGAGGTGCAGCGATGTTATAGCTGGAACCAACTGCCCCCTTGATTCCGGCGGCATAACCAAAAAGAAAAGCTTCGTCGCAGCCAAAAAGCAGGTCAATACCGGGCACTGAAAGGCATTCGACCAGGTTCGGCATATCAGGGTTGGAGAGCTTCAACCCTGCAAAGTTGGAAATCTTATCCTTTGCCCGATTCAGGATTTCGACCATCGGCAGGGCCAGGCCAGTCATCGATGGAATGTCGTAATAATAAAACGGTCGATCAGGAGCAAAACTTGCCACGTCAGCCAGCCACTCCACAGCTTCAATCGCTCGCGGAGGCTTGAAAAAGCTGGGAGCCATTGCCCCCATGGCCACCACATTGTCAAGGTTTGCCGCCTGCTTCGCCAACTCGCGACTATCCACCAAGCTTTGGCAGCCCACATGCACCACCAGCTTGAGTCGCGAACCATTAACCACATCCGACCATCGCTCGGCCAGTTGCAGCCGCTCATCAACCGAAAGGCTGTGACACTCACCTGTGGTGCCACCAATGAAAACCCCCGAAACACCTTCGCTCAAAAGCAATTCTGCCTGCTTTTCCACCATCTTCAGGTTAAGTTCGCCGGCCGGGGTCATCGGTGTGTGTGGCGCAGCAATCAGTCCGGTCAGTTTTTCATATCGAAGGGGCATGACTTCTGTCTCGGGGTTGTGAATCAGGCTGAGTTGTCAGGAACTTCAAAAACTGTTCTGCTGCTCAATTATACACTGGCATCCTCAGAATCGATGCCCGGCAATCAAATCAACCGAAGAACAAGCCGTAAATCTCTTATTTTCAATAAATCCCTCAACAGCTAATAGAATTTACAAATCACTTTTTTCGATTTAACCCGTTTATTTTATGGCCCGAGGCCTTTCTCTTGGGCCATTTAAAAGCCGACCGACCCAGAAATATCTAATGAGATATTCATAACTCAAAAGCAGAATACAAGTGGCCGAAGCACAGACAAACAAATATTTTGGGAATGAAGGAAGAGGCCAGTTTTTCACCATTTTTTGTAGTATCATCAGAAGAGGAAGATGCGCCAGATAAAGCCAGTAAGCTGAGTCAGAGAGATATCGCAACCTCTGGCTTTCCTGCGTGATGACTGACTGAAAGCAACCGATCAGACCAAATACCATCAACCATGTATATGTCACCTGTAAAATTCCACCAAACACAGGTTTCTGTATCGTTGCCAAGCCCAATGGCAATAAAATGAATAATGAAAACGCGATCATTCTTTTCCAATTTCGGCCAAGCTGGGGTGCATCTTCAAGATAATCGTAATAAACCATGCCAAAGCCAAAGAAAATGCAATAATAAATGAGCAGGTGCGGCTGTGGTAGCAAACCTGTCGATGTATCGGGGCCAAAACCGGGCGTGATCGACCCCATAAACAACTGAGCTGGCATGGTCAG
>JBJTRR010000073.1:0-1701 GCA_046076185.1 bacterium
GATATTCCATGCGAACCTGGGCCGAGCCAAGCACATGCCCGGCAGGGTGAAGTGAAATTTGCACGCCCCCGTGCGAAATGGCCTGACCATAAGGCAGTGGAAGGATGGTGGCATCGGCCCTCATTCGCTGGCGAAGCACGCCCAGCCCTTCACTGCTGGTCAGGTAGCGGCGGTGGCCCCATCGGGCGTGGTCGGCATGGGCGTGGGTGATCACGGCCCGCTCAACCGCACGCCAGGGGTCGATGTAAAAATCGCCCGCCGGGCAATAGAAGCCCGAATCGGTCATGGTCAGTAAATCGTTCATAGGGCATATTGTATCTGACGATCCAGCCCGAATTTTTGGCTGGAGAGAGATTTATGATAATTCAAACTACCTGGCATTCTGTGTCGGATTGGAGGGCCGAAGTGCCCGGGTCATTCCAGCGATGGTCGAAGGCCATCGTTTGAATTGATATTTGCTTCAAGTTCTTTGTATATCTCCCTGCCAACCACCTGATTCATCCACCCCCATGAATTCGTTCTGTTCGATGGGCCTGCGATTGACTAAAATTTTATTAAGTGAATTGACCACGCCGCGAAATTCAAGACAGGTTGCATGAGAAAATGACTGCCAGCACTGCCGCCGACCCCACCGTGATCCGCGTAGGCCACAGCCCTGATTCTGACGACGCCTTCATGTTCTATGCCCTGACGCACGACCGGATTGACACCGGCGGCCTGAAATTCGTTCACCAGCTTGAAGATATCCAGACGCTGAACGATCGTGCCCGCCGGGGCGAACTTGAAGTCTCGGCCGTTTCCATTCACGCCTTTGCCCACCTGGCCGATACTTATGCCCTGCTGGCTTCCGGCTCCTCGATGGGCGATAAATACGGCCCGAAGATTATCACGACCGACCCGAACCTCACAATGGATGACATTCGTTCAGGCAAGGTGAAGGTGGCCGTGCCGGGCATGCTCACCACAGCTTACCTGGCCTTTCGCCTCTGCTTTGGCAATGCCGCCCCGGTGGAAGTGGTGCCCTTCGACCAGATCATTGACCGCGTGCTTGACGGCACCTATGCCGCCGGCCTGATAATTCACGAAGGGCAGCTTTATTATCCGGATAAAGGCCTGCGACAGGTGGTTGATCTGGGCGTGTGGTGGTATGAATCAACCAGCCTGCCGCTGCCCCTGGGCGGCAACGTGGTACGTAAAGACCTGGGCACCGAAAGCGTGAACAAAATCGGCCAACTGCTGAAGGAATCTATTGTTTTCGCCCTTGAAAATCGGGCTGAGGCTCTGGACTATGCTCTGACATACGCCCGAGACCTTGACCCGGCTCTGGCAGACAAGTTTGTAGGCATGTATGTGAATGAATGGACAGTGGATTACGGCCCCATCGGCCGCCAGGCCGTGCAGGTTCTGCTGGATAAAGCCGCCGACGCCGGCCTGATTCCCGCCAGGGTTCAGGTGGAATTTGTCGGCTGACACGCGTCAGAGCATTCTCGCCGGCTGTCGCTGAGGCCCCATCGCATGACAACACCCGAACACGCCCTGGTGGGCATTCACCTCGCCCTGGCCTGCGGTCGTGCCACGGTGTGGGGCTGGCGAGCGGTGGCTCTGGCGGGGCTGATGTCGAACATGCCCGACTGGGATGGCCTGCCCATGCTGGTGAACATGGCCCGGTTTGAGCCTGGGCACCGCGTGTGGGGCCACAAC
>JBJTRR010000074.1:0-1642 GCA_046076185.1 bacterium
CATTAATGCCAGTATGCGTTTGGCATGAATATCGGCAAGTACGCCATTGGCAGTGGCCTGAGCTGTTGAGGTGATTGGTGCTGAGGGGAAAATTTCTTGGTCACTGTAATTTGTTGTGCCATTTTCGGCCCAGTCGCGCAAATGCTCCATAAAAAATTCATCGGTCGTCCAGTCCTCCGCCCTCGTCCAGACACGACTCGCCGAACGCCCTACCACTTCAAGACTTGCGGCGGTGTTGAGCAGCGCGACCAGACCGGGCCAGGTGCCAGAAAAGTTCGACGCCAGCAAAAGTGGCGTATCCTTACCGACAACACCATCGACGGTGTGCGGTGCGTATGTCCAGTGCACAAAAAGACCGACGACCGGGTCTTGAATTGGGCCGAGTTTTTTGATCGCTTCGCCGGGTCGTGTGAGATAACCTTCGACCAGATAAGGGCTTTTGCCGAGTTTTCTGAGAGCGTTAAAAATTTGTTCTGTGGCTTCTTTAGATTGATCCAGTGCCCATTCGTTGGGCTTGGCACGATAGTCGCCGGGCCAGAAAACGGCTGTTTTGGAACTCATCTTAGATATTTCCCTGAGACTTGCTTTTGGATGGACGGGTGAAAAACGGCCCGGGTTATTCGGGTTATGAAGTTCAGGCAGTCTTTCAGAATGAAATTCGCCACATTCCTCTCGAAACATGCCTGAATCAGTTCTCGTGGCCCGAATTTTGTACTAATTATGCCATAAGGGCAATTGAATCGCCATGATCAGTCTGCCGGGGCGATTCACTGAATTTCATTCTTGATCGATTGAGCCAGACGCCATGAAGATTGCATTGCCGTTTTTTCTTATGGTTGTGCTACATGTATCGATTTCTGGTACCCAGAATTTCGCACAGGAAACTGGCACGGCGAAGCCCGTTCTCGGTCTCAGTGCTTCATGGGTTGGCCAGAATTTGTTTGAGCCGTTTGATTTGACCAATCGCTCTGCTTCCGTTGGTCCCGATGGTTTTGAGGATGTGCAGGTCGAGCTGAAAGGCCTTTCTGTTAATAACCCGGTCGAATCGATTGATGTCGAAACAGTCGGTGGCGGCCAGCGATGGTCTTTCGGAATGAATTCGCAAACCCATTGGAATGCTGAGTTTGTGCGAACTCCGGCAGGTTCATCTTCCGGTAAACTTGTCTTCAGTGTGCCTATGCTTGATGCCGGTCTGCTAACAGGTAAATCACTCAAAATAAGCCTGCTATATACCAGTGGAGCAAGATCGGAAACATTGGTTGTGGTTGGAAAATATGCTCCTGAAATGGCGATGCCTGTGCCGCCACTGCCTGACATTCGCGATACGGGTGCAAAGGCAGGCTGGGTCGGGACTGTTTCGGGCTCGAAAGCCGGCAAGGGGGCCGTCCGGGTTGAAATCGAAGGGCTGAAGAATTTTAGTGCGACTAACTCCATTCACATAACAGAACCTTCTGGAACTACATACACTTACAGCACAAATCGTGATACCGCACTTTTTGCCGGCCATCGCGAGATTGTCGTCGAGTCTCTTGATCAATCAAGGTATCGCCTTGATTTCCTGCCAAATCGCGACCTGAATGGGCAGCCACTTTCCATTTGCATTGTCTCGAATGATAAGTCCATGCAAATTCTTGAGTTATCT
>JBJTRR010000075.1:0-1928 GCA_046076185.1 bacterium
GTACCGCTAGTACCAATACCCACTGACGTATTAGAAATCGAGCCACCGCTGACTGTTGTTCCACTGGAGCCTGAGACCAGAACGACAGTTGCTGAAGCGTTGCTACCGCGAATATCTCCGCCGGCAACATTGAGTTGGCCACCTGTTTGCCTTATTACATTTGAACCATCAGACATCAACGTCGTCAGGTTTGAGCCTTGGGTGATTGTCATCGTACCTGAAGTCATATTCAGGGCCGAACCCGAATTGGCCGTGATCAGTGTATTGCCGGCACTGCTACCAATTGTCCCTACCGAACCAGCACCCTGAAAATGAATCGTATTGTTTGATCCGGTTGAAGTGATCGTACCACCATTGATGGCAAGACTTCCGCCAGTAATGCGAACCTGTTCTCCCGAACCTATAATCGACCCACCATTGATGGTGTTCGATCCACTTGATTGCTGAATGGCATATCTGCCAGCTTTGAAATTCGAAATCGAAGCTGGTGCATTTATGGTTACGGTAGAATTGGTATTAATAATACCAGTGGCCATGTTGCCATTATCATTAATGCTGGCATTGTTCACAACTAGAACACCACGCTGAGTGACGTTCGCACCTGTTGTCACTGTCGACAAAGAATTTGCGGTGTAGCTGGTGCCACCATCAAGAATCAATTTCGGTTCATTGACGGAATTGTTGCCGTTAACTCTGAAAGCGATGCCAACTGAATTCAGTGCTGAAACCGCAACACCCGAAGCCGTGACATTGGCGGGATTGGTTCCGACACCTAAAGCACCACCATTAGGATTAGAAATTGCATCAGAGACAACGATGATCGCACGGAAGCTGTTTTGTACGGTTCCGCCTGATATGGTCATCGGCTGAGAGATATTACTGGCATAGTAACCCAGTGCAAATCCACTGACGGTATTATCAGCAATAACGGGAACGGCAGCCCCCGTTATGCCGACGAGATAGAGGCCTGATGTATCAGACGGAACAGGTGCTGGGGAAATCGTCCCGTTCATACCCGATGCCAGGGTAAGGTTATTGAAATTCGCACCACCACCAATCGTAAACGACGATGGCGATGAATAATCCTGAACCGTAATGCCCGTGGCATAGGCATCAATCGTGTTCTTCGTGATGTTGGCCGCACCAACTCTGGTGGCCGTAACATCCTTCAGCACAACACCGTTGGTGACCTTGCTCATGGTGTTGTTATTCACCGTGGCAAAGGAATTGGAAAGCACCACGCCGCCGTTGTAGCCATAAACACCGATGGAGGTGAATGCACTGTTGGAAACGGTCGAAGCAGCCTGCGACCCGTTATCCTGCAGATAAACACCGGTTTTGATGAAGTTATTGACAACGCTGTTGGTCACCGTCAGGTTGGCAATGCCAGTTGAGACAGTGCCATTGAAGTTCGTCACACCATACTGGGTGCCCGAAACCTGACCGTTGGAAAGCAGCGGAGTCGTGCCGTTGGCACCCGTCAGCGTGAAGCCGTTGACCAGAACATTATTAGCCTGAACAAGAATCGCAGCATTGGAACCATTCACTGGTGAAATGGTTGCAGCCGTGACATTGCCGTAAGAGGTTGGGCCAAGGAGTTGGAGGCCCGTCTTGGACGAATCAATGGTCAGCGACTCGTTGTATGTGCCGCTCTGTACCATCACCTGCGTGTTGGGCGTATTGACAACATCAATCGATCGCTGAATCAGGCGGCCATTGATTGCAAGAATCACACCAGGATAAAGCTCGACATACCCGACGTCAGCACCATTGGTGTAATCAATGATCTTGGATTCCAGCGTAAAGAGCCGCTGCAACTGATCATTGTCAGTGGGATTGAACGTGACAGAAGCAGGGCGGAATGTACCAGGGCCTGCATAGAATGGTTCAAAAGCGATCTGGGAAGCATCAAGGTGGCCAGCCACGCG
>JBJTRR010000076.1:0-4157 GCA_046076185.1 bacterium
CGATATTCTGGTCATTCACCATGGCCAGGAAGGACTTAACAACGAAAAGACACTTGAACTGGTGAAGCTGGCCTCAGCCACGATTACGCCCGAACGTATCATCGTGATTGACGACAAGCATTCCAGCAGTCGCGGCATATCATTTCATGCCAAGGGCTTGCGGCATTATCTGGCCCGCCCGCTGAACCTTGGCCAGCTGGAATTGACGCTGGAAATGCTTCAGCTGGCCAACCCCACAGCCAAACCGGCCCCGGCGACCGAAACCAAAGCCGCCGAACCGGCTGCAAAAAATGTGGGTCATGGATATATAAACACTGGTGGCGGCGAAAGCTACGACGCACTGATGCGAAGCGTGATGAAGGTGGCCAGGCTTGACACCACAGTGCTGCTCAGCGGCGAAACCGGCACCGGCAAGAGCCACCTGGCCCGCATGATTCACGAATCGGGCAGTCGTGCCGCAAAGCCTTTGGTGGTCGTTAATTGTGCGGCCATTTCACCCGCCCTTTTTGAAAGCGAGCTTTTTGGCCATGTTCAGGGCTCCTCGGCCAGTGCTGATACGGATCGTTTGGGCAAACTGACCGAAGCCGCCGGTGGAACCATTTTTCTTGATGAAATTGATTCGCTGCCGACCTCGCTACAGGCCAGGCTTCTGCGCGTTTTTGAAGAAAAAGTCTATGAGCCAGTCGGTTCGAACAAAACCATGCCCCTGCTGGCCCGCATTGTGGTGGCCAGCAACCGCGACCTGAAAACCGAAGTGGCTGAAGGGCGGTTTCGCTCTGATCTCTTCTATCGCCTGAATGTGGTTGCCTTTGAAGTGCCACCGCTGCGGGCAAGAAAATCGCTGATTGGCAATCTGCTCAGCGGCTTTCTTCGCGAATCATCCACCCGCATGAGCGTGAAGCTTCCTGCCGTCTCGCCCGAAGTCGGACCCCTTCTTGAACAATATGAATGGCCCGGCAATATTCGCGAACTTCGCAATGTTGTGGAACGTGCCGTTGCCCTGTGCGATAACGACCTGATTACCCCCGATGAACTAACGGAAGATATTCGCAGGCATGGGGTTGTGTCGCATTCTGTGGCAACCGGTCACGGCTATTCGGCTGTTTTCCCGGCTGGCCACGAAGCCCACCCACGCCACAACACCCTGAATGATGTGGTGGAAAGCCACGAACGCGAAATGATTCTCGACTCGATGAATCGCAACAGCTTCAACCTGCTGAAAACCGCCAAAGATCTCGGCATCTCGCGCATGACTCTTTACAAAAAGCTGGAAAAATACCAGATTCAGGGCAAGGGTCAGGGCGAGCGGCATCTGGCCATATCACAGGTCGGTTGAGTGAATTTAGGAAAGATTTAACGAAATTGCCGATTGTGCCGATAACTTTTGAAGTGTCACAATCGGTACCAATGACCTGGATGTCATTCCATGAGTTTCGTGAGATCGGCAAATCATCGCCCAAGGCTTTTTCAGCAATCACTTGCGTGATGCTGGCCAGCCTTTGGGCATTGCCTTTGGCATTGCTGGGGCAGAGTGCAGCTTCGCCCAGGTCGCCGGTTTTGTCTGAAGCCCTTTTGCCGGCGGCTGATGACCGGCTTGCCCGAGATTTTTCGTTCAGTTCGCCCTTGCTTGAACATCGTGACGATTCGGTTGATGGCCAGCAGGATCTTTCGCTCAGGCCAGAGTTTACGAAATCGCCACAGCGGCTTGATATCGTGCCTGAGCCGAACGAGACACTCGAGAAAATCAAGGCCCGGGCAGGCGAATTGAAAGCCACTGAGGCCCAGTTTCAGGTGCCGTTGGGTCAGGGGCGAATTCTGACATTGAAATCGGATATCACCGATGGTGCGAGCGAGCCACTGATTGCCATTGGCAACCCGGGTTTTATTGATGTCGCCGTCATCTCGGCACATCAATTGCGTATCATGGGCCTTCGTGTCGGCGTGACGGATCTTTCGATCACCTCAGCCAAGGGCGATACCTTTCATTACGAAGTTCAGGTGCTGGCTGACCTTACGCTGCTTGAAAGAAAACTGCGTTCAACTTTTCCTGATGCCAGTATTAGTCTCTCTCAGCTTCAAAACCATGTGGTCGTCGAAGGTGAAGCACGCAGCCAGATGCAAGTGGCCAATATCATCGGAATGGTTTCAAGCTATCTTGATACGATCACGGCCGCACAGCGGCTGAATATTGTCAGCCCGAATGTGGGCCGGGCTGCCTCAAAAACGGGCGACGACCTCGCCCGGCCTGATTTGGTTGGCCCGCAGCAACGACGCCCGAATGATGACCAGGGATCGGCCAACAACCTTGACCAGAACCAGCCAGGCATGGCATCCGAAGGCGAATCGGAGACGATTGCATCTGACAGACGAAATATCCGCGTGACTGGCACAATACCTAACCCCAGTATTCTCAACTTGTTGCGCGTGCCTACATCGCAGCAGGTTCTGCTGAAGGTGCGGGTGGCTGAACTCAATCGCACGGCCATTCGCAATATCGGTGCCAATTTTCTGGCAGTTGATCAAACCACAGGGGCCATCTTCGGAACGCAAATCGCCGGCCCGGTTTCGGCCAAGGGCCTGGCCCTGGGCAGTGGCCTGAAAGGTGAATCGACTTTGCCCATTCAAAATCTTTCCAATCGTGGCGGCACCACGGTTTACGGCATTTTTCAGAACGCCAATTTTGAAATGCCATTAATTGCCCTTCGCCGTAACGGGCTTTTGAAGATTCTGGCCGAGCCCAATCTGGTGGCCCTTTCCGGCCAGCAATCCAGCTTTCTGGTGGGTGGTGAATACCCGGTGCCTGTGCCGCAGGTCAGTGCCTCGGGCGTGGCCCCCACTGTGACGGTTCGCTTTAAGGAATTCGGCGTGCGTCTGGGTTTCGTGCCCCAGGTGCTTGATCAGGAAACGCTGCGGCTGACCGTTGCCCCGGAAGTGAGCGGAATTGATTTCACGATTGCCGTAACGCTTGTGCAGGGTGGCTCGCCCGTGCCGGGCCTGAACGTGCGACGCAGTTATACAACTGTCGAAATGAAGCATGGCCAGACACTGGCCATTGCTGGCCTGCTCTACCTGAAACTTGATGGAACCACCGACCGCGTGCCAGGTCTGGGCGACTTGCCAGTGCTTGGCCCATTCTTTTCGAATACCTCAAACGAGCGAATTGAAAAAGAACTGGTCATTCTCGTTACGCCCTATGTGGTCGAGCCGATGGAAGAAGAGCAGATTCCGCCACAGCCGGGTTCGGAAGTGGGTGAGCCGACCGACTGGGAATTTTATTTCCTGAACCGGATTGAAAGCCGCGAGGGTGTCGACTTCCGCTCGACCACAGCCTTGATAACGCCCAGGAACATCTTTATGTGATGAAAATGCAGAACAAGCTCCTGAAGGGGCAAATTGGCTATAGCGAATAATTCAGGGCACTGGTGCAAATCGCAATGAATCGGTATCCGAAAAATCAATTGCAATCGGTTATCCGAAATACAACTGCCGTGCTGACCTGTTTCCTGATCTGCCCGGCAACCGGCACACAAGGCCAGCAACAGCCTGACAAGCGATCGCCCGTGCAGCAGGGTGGCAGCGGCCAGTCAGCAGAAAACAATGCTGGTGCCAGTGGGTCGGCAAATGCCCATGGGCAAAGTGGTTTTTCCAGCCAATCTTCGGCTGATTCATCGGGCTGCATCTGTGCCCGAAATGCAAATCGGCGTCGGCTGTTTCAGCGCAAATGCAAAGTGCACCCGAATGTTGACGCTGCGGCCATCAATAACCCGTTTGAGGAAATTCCGCTTGGCCTGCAAATGACTGAAACCATGAAAGTGCAGGTTCGTAATTTTGAAGATACGCGGCAGATCTTCTATCATTACGACTTTATCGACGGCACGCCCCAGCTCAATTTTGCAGGCAAGTCGAAACTGGCCCGCATATCGCAACAGGCTCTGGGTAATTTTATGCCTGTCATTATTGAAGCCACGCCCCGCCAGCCGGGGCTTGATCAGACACGTCGGCTGAACATAGTTCAAACACTGGCCAGTAATGCCATACCCATTCCGCCGGAACGGGTAATCGTGAATGGCCCGCAGGCTCGCGGAACGGTCGGCCCTGATGCTCTCATTCTGTATAACCGATCAGTGACCGAGCTGAATCAGGGCATTGGCAGCATG
>JBJTRR010000077.1:0-5390 GCA_046076185.1 bacterium
CCGACTTCCCGCGACCCGAGAACGGTTCTGCTCGAGCCGATTGTATTTGACGAAACGCTGCAACTGATTGAAACCCGGCTGACGGAAAAGCGATATTATGCAGCTGAAAAAGTTATCAGCAAAATCGATTCAGAAATTGTATTACTGGAAATTCCGAAGCGGCTTGGCGATATTCAACAGGCAGATTTTGAAGAGGCTGGACGCTGGCGGGTTGCCGTGCGCGAAGCCTTTCACAAGGCGTTTCATGCAGGCTATGTAGCCACTGATTTTATTCGCGTTCCAGGCGACCCGGGCCGGTGTTTTTACCGGCTTGAGCGTAATGTGTGGGTTTCGTAAGCCTGGGGCAATGGTTCAGGCCGAATTGACTGGCACACGAACCTGGTTGGGTTCAGAGGTGGCACGGAAGATATTTTCGTGCTGCACATAGGCTTCAAGGCCGACGGTTTTGCCGAATCGTTCAAGCTCGGTCCGAACCATGGTGGGCTGAAGGTCGGTGGGCAGGAACGCTTCCATGATCATGGAAAATCGCGACCCGTCAACTCGGGCATGAAGGTCAAGAATATTCACGCCCAGATTGGCCAGGCAGCCGGTTATGCCGTGGATATTGCCGGGTTTGTCGTTGCCAAGAACAGTCAGGATATAGCGTTCGCCGGCCATTGAAATTTCAGGTTCGGCGGTTCGGCTGTTGGCATCAAGCACGTTGACATCGAGATGGAACCGGCGGCCACGGCTTGAGACGGTTTCGGCGATGTGATCGGGCGACTGCGAGGCATCAAACTCAACCGCCAGAATGATCGTAAAATACCCCCTCATAACGGTTTGAGAGAGTTCAAGAATGTTGCCGCCGATATCGCGCAGGGCACCGGTGACGTTGTGGATGATACCGACACGGTCGGCCGCGGTGACGGTCACAATGTAGTTGAATTTCTGGCTCACCCGGGCGATATCCTCAGAAGCAGTGACACGAATTGAAGAGGTTCACTCTCCACAGTGTCGGGTATGTTGTTTATAATTTTATTATAGTCAAATGGATCAGCAATTGACCATGATTGGCACCCCACTACAAAGGAGCATAGAAGATGAGCGGCCCGATTGTGCGGAAATATGGCTTCCCGAATTTTGATCAGATTTTTGGCAAAAAAGAGCTGGAGCATGGGGTTGATGGCAAGGCACCTGTTGACCCCCTGCACCGCGAAAAGCCAGACGATGCCGCCGGGGAGAAGCCGGCTGAGGGCGAGAAGCCAGCGAAAGGCTGAATTTAGAACGTGATTTACAAAATTGTTGGCGCCCTAAGCCGATCAATTGTTCGTCTGCAGAGATCGGGAATCGTAGTGAAGCCTGGAAATTCTCCAGGCTTTATTCATTTGAATTGACCTGAGCCTGATAACAAAAATGACAAAACACTGGACATTTTTGCAGACTTTTTTGATAATTATTTTGGCCAACTCATTTAGATCAATAGAGATAGAGACATAAAGAATGCGGACATTTGAGCAGACACACCCGTGGCTTAAATTTACTGTTGATCTGAGGCCTGCCAAGCCTCTGCTCTGGATTTTGTTGGGTGAGGCTGCATCAAAATGCGATCATTTGTCGAAGGTGCCACTTCAGCCGGCAACGGCTCATCGAATACATCAGCTTTATCTTGCCAAGGGGGTTGCGGCCACAACCGCCGTTGAGGGAAACACTTTGTCGGAGGACGAGGTTTTAAGGGCTGTGCAGGGCAAATTACAAGTCCCTCCTTCAAAAGAGTATCTGAAGCAGGAAGTAGATAATATTATTGCGGCTTGTAATCAGATCAGCAAAGGAATGATTGAGGGTAGAAAAGATCGGCTGGACACTGCCTTTTTATGTGACTTAAATCACCTTACACTTGAAAGACTTCCGCTTGGAGAAGATGTTGAAGCTGGTGCCTTGCGACGGCATTCGGTGGTGGTGGGGTCCATATATCGGGGCGCACCTGCCGAAGATTGCCCATATCTGGTAAGGCGTCTGTGCGAATGGCTGTCAGGGCCTGATTTTGCTGCTCCTGCAGGGATGGAGACCATTCATGCCATATTAAAAGCCATAATCAGCCATTTATACCTGGCTTGGATTCATCCATTTGGTGATGGAAATGGGCGAACTGCAAGACTAATCGAGTTCTTTTTATTAATGGAAGCGGGAATTCCTTCACCAGCCGCTCATTTATTAAGCAACCATTACAATCAGACGAGTTCTGAATATTACAGACAACTGGATTATGCCAGCAAGTCGGGCGGTGACATGATTCCGTTTATTGCATATGCGGTTCAGGGATTGGTGGATGGGTTAAAAAGCCAGCTTGATTTCATTTGGGAAGAGCACTGGGACATTGTCTGGAGAAATTATGTTCATGATTTATTTGCCGAAAAAACAAACAAGGCTGAAATTCGACAATATCAATTAGCACTTGAACTTGGTGCTCATGGTGATTGGGTACGAATTCAGGACATTGATAATATTTCACCCAAATTAGCAAAATTTTACGCAAATAAAACGTCAAAAACTTTGCAAAGAGATATCCAGCAACTCATCGAGCTTGGACTGGCTACCCGTGAAGAAAAGCGAGTGAGAGCAAGAAGAGAATTGATACTGGCATTTTTGCCGCCGAGAAAGGCAGATACCATCTAATTTTAAGCATCAGAAAGACTGATACACAGGCAATTACGTCAATAGAACACAATATCAAATCAGTAGATTTACGAGCCTGCTTTAATAGAATTCAGGCCCGGAATCATATCTCGGGCCTTATCTTTAATCTGACAAATGCCAGTCATTAAGCATGCTGGGCTTCGGCTGGTTTGGCGCCGGGCAGTGTTTCACCGAGGCGGCCCGTGCGGCCGACGATCAGCAGGCCGACGCTTTCCGGCAGGTTGCGGGCGATGGACATGATGACGTCTCCCTTCAGGGCTGTCCAAAGGGTGCCACGGCGGGTCACGCCCAGCATCAGCATGTCGGCACTGTGGGTCACGGCGAAGTCGAGAATGGAATCAGGCACATCGCGGCTCACGCCATAAAGCAGCCGCAGGGGCACACCGGCCGTTTCACACTGGGCCTTGACGGTTTCAAAAAGGTCAAGTGCAGCTTTATCTTCGTCAAGCGTAATAGAGACAATCGGGCCAATGGCGTTCACGGCGATGTGGCGAATGAAAAGAAGCTGCATTTCGGCCTGCCAGGCCTGGCACTCGCGAATGGCGTAGTTGAGAAGTTCAGCATTGCCCTGTGATGCCACCATGATCCGGCTCTTGGCCTTGTATTTGCCGGCGAAGAGCATTTTGCGGCGCACCGGCTTGAGCCCCTCAGGCAGTTCGCCTTCGTGATGTTCCACAAGACCTGTATGCACGCCTTCACGATGCTGGGCCCAGTCGCTCAGGAACGCAAGGGCAACTGTCAAACCCAGGGCAATGGAAAAGTCAATCAGGTTTCCCTGCCAGCCGGGCAGCATTTTGCCGAATGGCGTGAAACTGATCACCGCCGCAGCAATGGCACCAAGCACCAGTGCGATGGAAATATACTGCGACTTGCGATTGGCCGGCAGCTTGACGATTGGGTTAACAGCCAGAGCAATAAGGCGGGCCGAGATACCAACGACAAGAGTGATAAGGGCAAAACCACGGGCTTCAGGCTTGATCTGGCAAATGGTGGCTTCAATCAATAGCATGACAACCGTCAGGATACGCATGGTGTTGCGCTCAAGTTTGGTCAATGCCATTTTTTTGTTGGTCGATATCGTTGCAAGGTTGATGCCGATGGCACCGACCACGCCGATGGCATAAAGCCCGGAAAGAGCGGTAACATCAGGAAATAGCAGCACAACGGCGGCGGGGACAACACTGGCAATGACCAGCGGGATAAGAGGCATGCCGAATTTATTGAGGAAGGCAAACGATGAAGGCAGTTCGCGGTCGCGAGAGAGCATAAACAATGCGGAAACCAGTGCGCCGATGGCTGTATTCACGGCCGAGATAAGCAGCAGGGCGAAAACGAACGAGCTGAAGGTGGCAAATGTTTTGCCGACATAGGTTTCAGCAATCAGGTGAAGCATGTCGTTGGTGTGGCGCGGCAGGGTGCCATCGGGCCCAAGCATGACTCCGCGGGAAACTTCAAGCTCAACGTTCATGCCGGCGGGCATTGGTTCGCCCTTGGCGTAATAAAGCAGGCTGTCGGGCATGCAGTGCATCGCGGCTGCGAGAATAAGATTCATGAAAACAATTTCAAGAAGTACAGGCCGGATGGAAAGCTTGCTGGTGCGTGAAACGGGCTGAACCATGATGCCGGTCATGTTGGCAATGGCTTCAACGCCTGAAAGGGCGAGCACGATTTCTGTAAAGCCGACCCACGATTCCCAGAAGCCACGTTCAGCAGGGCTTGCGACACGAAAACCGGCTGGACCGGAAACGGTGAGCACGCCGGCCCAGTCGCCCACGATGGCCAGGCCGACACACGCAGTGAGGACGATGGTTGCGACGGCAACAATCATGGCCAGCGAGCCGGTTTTGGTTGGCCCAAGGGCGTTTAACAGACCAATGGCAAGGATGGCGATGGCGGCCATGACGGCTTCAAGCGGCAGGCCCAGCAGCTCGTGCCCGCCCAGGCCAAGCATATTTTCCATATAGTGAAAGGCTTCAAGGCACGAAAGCGATGCCGTGACGACATAGTCGGCACAAAGCAGCAGGCCGCCGACCACGGCAAGAAGTTGCGACCGCTGGCGGGCTGCGGAATAAACGCCACCGCCGTCAGGAAAGAGGCGGCAGACGGCTTCATAGCACCAGCCGACGGCGAGCAGAAGCACGCTCATCATGACGAGGAACCAGAAGCTGGCCCGGCCATTGAAGGCGAAGGCGAGGCCCAGCACATAGAGACGGCTGGTGCCCCAGTCGCCAAAAAGCATGGGGCCTGCGTGATACCACTTGAGGACTCGGGGACGTTCGCCAACGCTAAGCATCGGAGTGAACTCGCCTGCTTATTGAAAATGGGGTTGATCAGGAGACGGGCAAAGTGCCGGCCTGAATGCTGGGGTAGATGAGAAACGGCCGAATTGTCGGTTGCGGTGAAAAGTTAATAGAATGATAAGAGATGATTGAACAACAGGCGGCAAAGGAGCCGGCGGCTGATGGACAGGATTGATAACCGGGCGGAAAGCGTCCAATTTCGCTGGGTCACCGTGGGGTTCGGCCTGAGCGCTGCAGGCCTTGCCCTGCTATTTCTTGACAGTGCGCTCGAACTGGCATTTATTTTGTCATTCGAAGCGGCAATTCGCAAGCTACTCGTTCACCCGGTCTGGTCTGTCGGCGTAAGTGGCAGCATCACCGGCCTGACTTTTCTCGGCTCATATGCCCTTTGGCGGCGATTGCCGGGCGAAAAATGGA
>JBJTRR010000078.1:0-9146 GCA_046076185.1 bacterium
GGCTCCACCTGCAGAGCCCTTGGCTACTGCGACTTTGGCCCGACCCTGATCCATCAGGGGTTCACCGGCACATCAACCCATTGCCCGGCCGTGCCGGTGGCTGGGTCGTAAAAGACCTGTGGCGGATTGGTGCCCGGCACCACCCAATATCGGGCTCCAGCGGGCACCCTGGCGGTGTATTGAGAAGCTGAACCGCTGTATGCAGAAGAATTTACGGAATTATCGGTTTTTGGCTTGCCGGCCGTGGTCGATGAATCGCTGGAGGGCGAGGCGGCAGGAGAGTCCTGCTTGCCAAGATCCTGCAGCAGGGCGTCGGCGTCAACCACAAACTGATACCAGCCAAGCTTGCCCAGTGGCGAGACCTTCATGACCCTGACTTTGTCGCCGAATCGCAGGGCGTCAAGCGGCAGGTCAAGCGGCCTTGAGGCGAGAAAGCCCGAAGCCGCAGCCAGCACCGTGGCCTTGCGGAAGGCGGAAAGCTCGGTCGGTTCTTTGCCGGCTTCAGTGTAGGCATAAATCTTGGAACGAGGGTCAAGCTGGAATGAATGCACCTTCAGGGCAAGCCTTTCCGGCTGACTGCCCGAGGCCGGCAGGTTGATAATCTCCATGTCAAGCTCGGCGCCTGGCGAGTCAATGCGAATCGCACCGCCCATCCGGCCATCGCTGAAAAGTGTCAGTGCCGGGGCGGCAATATCCATCTTGAAGGCCTTGAAGAGCATGACAAGGTGCCCCTTGTCGTCCATGCTGAAGTGCGGCACCAGCTTCTGTTCGCTGATGGTGATCGCCCCAAAAGGTGCCCCGGCGGCCAGTTTGGCCCCCTTTGGCTCCTTGGTAATCCGCAGGCTTTCACCCACGGCCATGTGCATAAGCTCCTGCCCTGACTGGATTTCCACTTCCAGGGCACCGTCGCCGTCGTTATCCGGCAAAAAGGCAATCGTCGCCTTGCCCCGACTGGACAGCTCTTCAAAGAAATTTGCTGCGAGATTTTCCATCACGTTCGGCACATGCAAAGCCGCAGTGATATACCGATCATCAACAGGGTCAAGTGGTGGCGGGACATCAAGCGGCCCAATCGACCGAATTCCTTTAACATCATACAGCACACGGGTTTCTGCATGAATGTGTGTCGGCTCGGTTCGGGTCTTGATCCGTTCGGCCACAATTTTGTCGAATGCCAGCGAATCTTCGCTGCGGGCAAAGCTCTTGAGCGAGTCATTCAGCACGCTGGCGGCTTCATTGGCACGTAACTGCCCCAGCTCTTTCGAGTTAACAGCCGTTTCCGACTGAATCTGGCCAATCGAACGATTATAAATATCGTTCACCACGCGCTGCTGGTTCATTCCTGCAACGCCCATCACCATGCGGGTCAGGCCGCCGCCCTGCCGGGGGGCGATCGAAAGCTGGGGCTGAACATTGTTCTCGTACGATGGCGTCATTGCGACACCTGTCGGGCGAACGGCCAGCGACATCGTCAGAATGCTGTCGTTCTGAATCGTATTGCCCAAGGCATAAGCCCGGGTCAAAAGCCGCCCGCCCTGGTTGCTTTGAACCTGCTGCTCGAAGTCGGTCACAGGGGTGATTGATGTCATCGCCTGCCGCACATAAAAAGACAGTGAATCACTACTTGGAATCAGGCCATAGCCCTGCCGGTCGCCAGGGGTCACATAGCTCACGCGGCCTTTATACTCAATCGCCTCGTTGTTCACTATGCTTCGGTCAAGCAAAGGCCTGAGCCCCTCAGCCGAAACCGTAATCATCATATTGGGCGACTCCCAGCGCGACTCGATCGCATCAATAATCTCGCGGGCGTCGGGCCATTGCAGTTCGGTCAGTCTGTCGCTTAACTTGCTGACCAAAGCCCGCACTTTCTCGCGGGCGTCGAACCGCAGGCCTACCTTGTCAGCCGCTTCATATTGCTCAAGCGTATCAACCAGTGGCAACACAATGGTGCTGTAAACCTCTTTGTGGGCAGGTGTTAAGACAGCATCACTACGGTTCACGGCGTCTCGTGCCGCCACGGCATAACGAATCGCCTTGAGCCGGGGTTCAACCCATTTGGCCAGTGCCTTGCCCGTCTCTACGGAAGCACTCTCGCCCGACTGCAATTCGAACCACCCGGCCTGCTTCTGCAGGGATTCGTAAGCCGCCACACGGGCATCAAGATCTTTCGTAGTTACAAGCTTTTTTAAGTCGTTTTGAAGTGTTGTCGCGGCTTCTTTAAGTTCGGTAGAGCCGGCTGGAATCTTTTCCAGATGGTCAAGCACAGCCCGATAGGTTGGGGCGGCATTAGCCCCGACGGCAGATGTAACACCTTGCAAGGTGATGAAAAGGAATAAGATAAAGGCTGTGGAACGCGTCAGCTTCATGCGTGTCGTCCTGGTCGGTCGTGGTCGTGAATGGTTCGATCCGTCAAATTGCCGGTACGGGAAGTTCTAACAGAATCTCTGAAAGAGTCCAGTGCCATTCGGCCATTTTTTTGATGATATTTGTCAGTTCATCAAATGCCCATCATTTCGCATCGGTTCGTAATAGTCAAGCGTCTTTGCCCATGCTATCCATTTTCTGTAAAATTCTTCCAGTCGTGCGGAAAATCGAGGTCATGTGCAACATCCGGCTCTTCCCACAAAAATTCGTACCGTTCTATTAAAGAATCACTCCACAGGGCTTTAAGCCCATCCGGCATTGGGCTTTGCAATATCTTTCCGATCAATTCCTGACGAATCGCCACCGGATGCACGCCCCGCCCGGCCAAGGTCTGGCCCCTGATCAGACTTTCGGTTCGTAATCTGCATTCCGACAACAACTTGCGAACATATTCCGGCGAAATTCCAGGCAGGTCGGCCGGTGTCATAAGAATGTAACATGCTGAGCTCGCCTCCGGCTGAAAATGCTTTAAGTAATGTCTCAGACCGGCTTTCACGCTGTCGATCATCTCGGCGGGATGTGGATCGATCTGAATCGCTGTTCCGCCGGCTGATGCAACCAGTTCGGCAATCTGGTCGTATGGTTGCTGGCCCGGCGGCCCCAGAACCACAATTACACCCGAGACACCGCCCTTAAATAATTGTTGTACAAGATGTTCGATCACGCTCACGCCCGTGCCGGGCAGCAGCTCAAGCAACTTGGGCGAACCATAGCGACGACTTTTCCCGGCAGCGGCTACAATTGCTGTAAACTCCTTTGGCAGATTATCTTCCATAATTTTTGCCGGCTTATTTTGCACGCTCGGCGCGGCTGTGTTCGGGGGCTTCATCTCCCTCTTTGAGATGGGCTGAGAGGCCCGCAAGCCGCCTGGCCTCATTTTCCCCAAGATTCCGCCAGGCAATGAGTTCTGCCACCACGCTCACGGCAATTTCATCGACTGTCTGCGAGCCGATCGGCAAGCCAATCGGGGCCCGCACGCGGCACAGGGCGGCCTGGCTCATACCCTCTTCACGCAAGGCCTCGGTTATCATTTTGATTTTCCGACGGCTTCCGATCAGGCCGACATACGAAGCGGGCGTATCTGCAAGCAGGCCAAGGGCTTCCTGATCATGACCATGTCCCCGGGTCACAATCAGGGCATACGTTCTGGGCGTGATCTCAAGCGACTTCAGCACATCGTCGAACGGCCCGACATGCACGGCTTTGGCTGCTGGAAATCGGGCAGAGCTGGCGAATTCCGCCCGGTCGTCAACTACCACCACTTCAAAACCGGTCCGTGCAGCCAATTCGCCCACCGCTTGGCCCACATGCCCGGCCCCGACGATCAAAAGCTGCACCCGGGCGGGCCACTGAATGATCGAAACCCCTTTGGCCGTAAGTGGTTTGGCGGTTGTCACCGCCGCTTGGGCGACGTAATTTTCAAGATCGCTGCCAGCCGCTGTTGGCCAGCTTTGCACGGCCCGGCCGGTGTGGTCAACCAGCATCCGCAGCCCGACTGCGGCGTGCCAGGGGTTAGCGGCATCCTGCACAATGGCTTCACGAAATCCAAAACCCGAAGAATCAAGGGCAACCCAGGCCCGGCAATAATCGGCAAGTCTATTTTCAGCAATGTTTTGCGAAATAATGACCATACGCCCGCCGCAAATCAGGCCATCGGCCCAAGCATAGTCATGGTCAAGCACATAGCTGTGAATGAGCGATTCGCCGGCCTCCAGCCGAAGCAGGCTGTGCTGCCGCACCTCGTTTTCCACACAGCCGCCGCCGAGGGTGCCCCACTGCTGGCCGTCTGTGGCTAAAATCATGCAGGCACCTGCTTTCTGAGGGGTCGAGCCACGCGTCTCAACCACCTGGCAGAAGACACGCGAGTGCCCTGCCTCAAGATCGCCAGCCAGTTGTGCCATCAATTCGCGTATCGTCATCGACAGTCATTCCGCCTTATTGCTGATTTTGCAATAATCTAGCAAAAAAGCGGCCGCCTTGCACGAAAAATGGCTCTCGGGGTTAGCCGTCAGCGGGGCACCCAACGGCTCAGCATGACAATTCGTAATTTCAGTCAGGCCAGCCACATGCAGCCACCCGAGCCAGGCTGCGGGTCAACCCGCCAATGAAAATCGGCAGGGGCTGGCTGCCCGGCGGTAAATAGCTGCTGCCGCTCGACTTTCTGCTGCTCCAGCTCGGTCATGCGTCGGGCCATCATCCGCAGGCCACTTTCCGCAAGCCGCAGTGCCTGAACTGTCATCTCGTCGCGTTCCTGAAGCGAGGCGATCAGGCGACTCCACTCCGACCGTTCAGCCACCGGCAATGCGGCCGCACGCTGCTTCACCTGATTCCATAACTCCTGATCAGCACAGACATAACAATCACAACCGACAGTATCATGTTTCATCGCTGGCGAATCCCGACGGCAACAGGTGTCAACTCAAGGCTGGGGAGATTTTCACTGCCAAACTCTGGGGAGAATCTGACCGTTACACTTACCTGATCGTCATAAATTACGCAGAACTAAAATTGATTTTATTTTATTTACATTGCCTATCTTGAATATTTCTCAATAAAAGCAATCATGCTGCAGCATAACTTATTATAAAAAAAGGACTTATCAACCCGGCTTCCTGCGTTTTTCTTTGATTGGGATCTGGTTAATTTTCGCAGCCAGAATAAAGTCATTTTCGCTCAGGCCGCCGATGGCATGGGTCATGATCTCGATTTTCACCTGACGATAGCCAGTCAGGTGCAGGTCAGGGTGGTGGCCTTCTTCTTCGGCCAGTGCCGCCACCGAGTCAAAAAATCGAATCGCTTCCATAAAGTCCTTGGGCACCCACGACCGGCTGATTTTCAGGGCCTGTTCGTCAAGCTGCCAGCCGGGTGTCTCTTTCAGCAGTGGCACGCACTCGTCGGCAGACAGCTTGGGCACACCCCCTTCGCAGGGCACGCATTTTTTCAGAAGTAGTGTTGTTGGCTGGGTTTCCATTCGTTTGTCCTTAGATAGCCTGACCATCCTGAAACTGGCTGATCACATCCTGCAAAATTTGGTCAAGATCGCGTTTTGGCTCATAGCCAATCGTCTTGCGAATCTTGGAAAGGTCGGGAATTCGACGCTGCATGTCTTCGAAACCGGCTGGATAAGCCTCGCTGAAGGGAATGATCTTGATTTCACTCTTTGATCCTGTCAGCTCAAGCACCCGCCTGGCCAGTTCAAGGATCGATGTTTCCTGGTCGTTCCCGATATTAAAAACCTGTCCGGCCGAATCGGCATGGTTCATCAGGCCGACGATTCCGCCAATGATATCTTGCACGTGGCCAAAGCAACGAGACTGCGTGCCGTCGCCATAAACCGTTATAGGTTCGCCCTTTAACGCCTGCCGCACGAATCGTGGAATCACCATGCCATATTGCCCGGTCTGACGCGGCCCCACCGTGTTAAAAAGTCGCACAATCACCACAGGCAGGCGGGTTTCATGCCAGTGGGCCAGGCCCAGAAACTCGTCAAGTGCCTTGGCGCAGGCATAAGCCCAGCGCCGCGTAGTGGTTGCGCCAATCACGCTGTCGCCGTCCTCACGAAACGGGAGCTTGTCACTTTTACCATAAACTTCGCTGGTAGAAGTAATTAACACCTTGCGGCGATATCGCGAACTGGCCCGAAGAACGTTATCGGTGCCATTGACAATGCTTTCAATCGTCAGCACGGGCTGATCGACAATCAACCGCACACCCACGGCGCTGGCCAGGTGATAAACCGCCTGGCATTCACGCACGGCTTCTTCCACCAGGTCATAATCGTTCACCGACCCGACACGCAGCTCAAACCCCGGCTTGCCTTCAAGATGCGCAATATTTCCATAGCGGCCGGTGCTGAGGTTATCAAGCACCAGAACTTGATGTCCCTCAGCCAGAAGGCGTTCACAAAGATGGCTGCCGACAAATCCCGATCCGCCAGTGACCAGATATTTCATGATTCTTTTTCAATTCTTGCCAGGGAACGAGTCTCTTACGCTTCACTCATTGACATGCTATGAAAACTTAGCATATTTTGGCAATCTCAGGGGTTAATGCAAAAAAAATCTCAACTTCGTGATAATGCGAAAAGTCGGTATTCTGAGCCTATTGAAATCGCAACCTGACATGGATTTTTTTTCCGCCATCCACTCAACCCAAGTGATTTTCGGAAGCAGGCACGGTAATGAGAGTCGAAATCATCGCAGCAGGCGCCGAACTGACCAGCGGCCAGCGGGTTGACACCAACAGCGCCTGGCTGGCCACCGCCCTGGCCGAGCTTGGCCTGCCCTGCGCTTTTCACACAACCGTCAGCGACGACATGGCCGACAATGTTGCCGCCATTGCCGCAGCCTGCCAAAGGGCCGACATCATCATCATGACCGGTGGCCTGGGCCCCACCCAGGACGACATCACCCGCGATGCCGTGGCAGCCGTGGCCGGCACCGGGCTATATGTTGATGAGCCAAGCCTGCAAATCATCTGTGCCATGTTCGCCCGGCGACGAAATCTTGACACAAGCCCCGACAAGGTGATTGATCAACTTCGAGAGAATTTTCCTGACCTTTACGACCGGAACCGGATTCAGGCGACGTTTCCGAACGGGTCAGAAGTTTTGGCCAACCGCGTGGGCACAGCCCCCGGCATCTGGATGAAGCTGGGCCGGGCGACCATCGCCTGCCTGCCCGGCGTTCCATCAGAAATGAAGATCATGTATCGCGAGCAGGTTCTGCCGCGCCTGGCGGCCGTGGGTCTGGCGCAACAGGTCACACGCATCTTCAAAATCAACATGTTTGGCCAGGGCGAGTCAGAAATTGAAGCGAAGGCCCTTGACCTTACCGCACGTGGGCGCATTCCCGAAGTCGGTATCACCGCCCACGAAGCCACCATCTCGTTTCGTGTTTTTGCCAGCGGCCCCAGCCCCGAAGCAGCGGAAATGGTCGCAAAGCCCACGCTTGATATGATTTACGAACGATTTGCCGACCTCATCACAGGCACCGGCGATGAAGATGTTGAGCACGCCCTGTTCAAAGCCCTGCTTGCTCGCAAGGCGACGGTAGCCACAGCCGAGAGCTGCACCGGCGGCCAGGTGGCGCGAAAGATCACCAGTCTGGCCGGTTCAAGCGAGGTTTATCCCGGCGGGGTCGTCAGCTATGCGAACTCAGCCAAAATTTCGATGCTGGAAGTTCCCGAACATTTGCTAAAGAATCATGGGGCGGTCAGTGCCGAGGTGGCAGCCGCCATGGCTGAAGGAGCCCGGCTCAAGTTCGGGGCAACCTATGGCATTGCCACCACAGGCATTGCAGGCCCCGGCGGTGGCAGTGCTGAAAAGCCGGTTGGCCTGGTCTGGCTTGGCCTGGCCACGCCGGAAGGGGTCTTCACCAAGCGTCTTCAACTGGGTGAAGAACAGCCACGGGCGGTGATTCAGGAACGGGCTACCAAGCACGCTCTGAATTTTCTGCGGGTTTATCTTCGCGATTTAAAAGCCTGAAGCCCCGATTGATCAGAACCAGGAACCAGATCCATGCTTAACGACTTAATGGCCCATCATTACTTCCTGATGCTTTTTGTCGCAACGGGCATGGCCGCGGCCGTGGTTTCGCTGATTCACAAAAAGGCCGATCAGGAGAGCCTGAAAAACTCAAACGATGTGACCAGCGCCGTTTACAACATGATCGGCGTACTTCTGGCCCTGGTGCTGGGTTTTCTGATTGTCGAAGCCTATGGCGATTATGCCACAGCCAGCAGTGAAGCCCAAAGCGAAGCGACCCAGCTAAAACAGGTGCACCACCTTGCCGACCTTTTTGAGCCTGAACAGAAAGCCAAACTGCAGGCCGCCTCGCTGAATTACATCAAATCCATACGCGAGCAGGAATGGCCGGCCATGCTCAGCCTGAAGCATGGGCACCCTGATACGAACAAGCGTCTGCGTGAACTCTGGATGATCATCAGAACCATTGAAATCAAGGGCGACCGCGCCAGTTCAGCCTTCGACAAGATCATTGACCACATGGCCCAGGCCAACGAGCTTCGCAATCAGCGTCTGAATCTGGTTCACAACAATATTCCCCAGGCTCTTTGGGTGCTCTTTATCAGCGTGGCCGCCACAAGCATCCTCAGCCTCGGCCTGTTTGGTAACACCAACGTCAAACATCAAAGGCTGCTTGCTGCCATGGTTTCAGGCGTTCTGGCCTCGTGCATTTTTATGATCCACATGCTTGATAACCCCTATGCCGGCCCGCTGAAAATCGAGCCTGACGCCTTTTTTGTCGAATCATCAGAACTTCCCGCCAAGGCAAAATAAGAATTGACGGCTGAAGGAAAGCTCTGCCTCCTGAGTAACTGAAACTGCAATTGATTTGGCACCCAGTTCATGCCATGCAAGTTTAAAGCATGGCTTGCGTGAAAGTTGGCGAAAAAAAAATCATTCAGGCACTTGTAAATTGTCGTAAATTGGTTACCGTATTAACAACGACTTCCTGCCAAAACATATGAGAAAACATCATGAAAACGAACCGCCGACGCTTGGGTCGCCTGAATGTGGATCAACTTGAAGACCGTTCATTGATGACCGGTCTGACACTTCAGCCTGATTATTTCAACATGTTGTTGCCTGGCAATTCCACAAAATTTCCACCTGCTGTGGTTGACGTTCTGGCAAATGATAGTCCACAAAATCTGCGGATTCTTCGTTTTGGTGAGCCATCTCAGGGCACTGTTGAGAGAGT
>JBJTRR010000079.1:0-5863 GCA_046076185.1 bacterium
CAACCTGTTCAGGTTTTTGTGTGCTTGATTTGGTTTCAGGTTCTTTTTTGATTTCTGATTGATAAAAACCAGAAGCAAAATCCATGGTCGGTTCGACCTGTGGATGATTCTGGTTTTTAGATCCTTCTTGAAAAGAAGGGACATTGTTCCTTAAAGGGTCTGCAAAATCGCATGCAAAATGGGCGGGAGGGTCTGCAAAATGCTTTTTGTTATCCACCGTCTGGCTCTTAAAATTTTGGACCGGTTTGAGAGGTTCGTCCTTAGTTGGGTGTGACTCTTCAATTTTGCTTATAACGGCCCTGGCGCTGTCTCCATTCTTCCAATTCAGATTGACTGATACCCAGAGCCCATGTCGGTTCATTACCCGCTGAGGGCTCGCCACAGCGTGCAACCAACCCAGGTCGTTTATCAGATAATCACGTGCATCAAAAACGCTCCGTTCGGAAATGCCGAACGTATCGGCGATCCAGGATGCTTTACAGCACCCTTTGGCCGTAACCCCCTCGCCCTTTCGATAGTAAAGGCAGCGGATCAGGTATGCCACCAAAACGCCTGTGCGTGACCGACTCATCCCGCCGGCAAGTCGCCGCAGGATCCGTCTGGGAACCGGAACCGGCCGTTTCAAGTGAGAAACTTTCCCAAGGCTTTCTATGAGGTCTCTGCGTTCGTTATCAGCCAATCCAAGCTCATCTGGGCCGGCTGCAAAGTGAAAGGCTGAATCGGCCCCAGATCGCACCAGGCCGATTGCTTGAAGCTCTCGAAAGGCACTACGGACTAAGTTTTCGGACCGGCCCTGTTTTGTTGTGCCGCCCATGAGTCGAACGAAATCAGGTATCAGCCGGTGATATTCCCGTTTGTATTTCCGGAGCAGTAACTTTCGACGCGACTCCAGCTCATGGCATGCGAAATATGCCCGAAGTGCAGTACGTGAAATCTGCCTGGTACGGAAGGCCCACCAGGCCATCATCAGGCACTGCACAGGTATGGTGACAAAGCCACCTTCAATGGTGGCTGGTTCAGAAGCCTGGAACGGTAATACTTGCTGACGAACGCTCACAGCGTACATCCCTTCGCCATTTCGATAAGACTTTCCCAACGGAAAAGCCTCGAAGCAAGCGAGGACAAACGGATGATTTTGAAGGGAAAATTCCCGAAATTTTGACAAAAAAATGCTTGACGTAATCAACCTTGCGAAATTAAACTGCTATTGTCTTGAGAGCAGAATGTTTTCGGTGCTACGTGCAAGGTTGATCCGTTAAACATGCTCGACCCAAATAGAATGAAGCGACCCTGCCAGGTCGCTTTTTTCATTTCTGGGTCGTCATTTTGTCCATTAAATCACCCAGCTCCTTCTTGCTATAACCTGTCTTCCTGACGCCATCAAATCACGAGTTGCGATGAACAAAGGAAGACGTAGACAGATAGATTGCTCAGTATAAGAAATGCGAATGGTTTGATTCAATAAGCCTCTGCCTTTTGAAAGATGATTATCTGACTTTGATGTCAGAAACCCGGTGAAACGAGTTGATTTAATTCTGAAAAAAGTTTCCCCGGGAAATGCTGATACGGGAAATGGGTTTCCCCGGGAAACTCGCGTAGCCTCAGGTAAGTTTCCCCGGGAAATATTGGGTGCCAAATTTTTGTTTCCCTGGGAAACTCGCTGGTGGCTAAAAAAAAGTTTCCCTGGGAAAAATGCTCCACGCCTGGTTGAATTGAAAAGGAGTCTCATTCAAGTGCCAGTTTGATCAACAGAGTGAGTGTAGGGGAGTTGATCACCAATGATGTGGTGTAATGTTTCCCGTCAAGGCCTCAAAAAAGTTTCCCCGGGAAACCCGGATGAACTCAAGATACTTTCCCCGGGAAACCATCTGGTTGCCAAAAAAGTTTCCCCGGGAAATATTTTCTGGGGAAACGCATATCCATTTACCGCATGATGGGGTGTGCTTATCGCATTTTAAATGAATCAATCCGAATGGTTTGGCAAGTAAAACCCATCAGTTAACTCATCATCACCGCAAATTGGGGTGTGGTTCTACCACAAACTGAAGTGTGTTGTACCGCAATCTCAGGTGTGCTCTCTACCGGTAACTGGGGTGTGCCTTCACCGCAATCTCAGGTGTGAGTTTCCCGCAATCTGGGGTGTGGCTTTACCGCAAATTGATGTGTGGTCTATCTCTCCAAGCCTTTGGATTAACTCATTAAATCAGCCCCTAAACCTATAAACATTAACTGTAAAACGAAAGACAACAACATAGGACACCGCCTGTTGTCTTTTTATGGATTGATTAATAGGATGCGGCTCATGCCGGAAGAGATTGAACAGATTGTAGGTTCCATCGAAAGAGAGCCATTACGTCAGGGTCGTGATGAAATGAATCTGGCCGAATTCCCGATCGGCCTGATTGCCGACCGGGCTGAAAACGGACTTAAAACAGTCGTGTACCAGAATGGCGACGAGACACTCACTGTGACAGGGAGCGACCTACTTGGGTTGCCTACGGCACTCGATATTGATGTGATTCTTGCTCTGATGTACCTGACCAAGACCAAGAATAATTTCAGCAGCACGTCCATTCATTTTTCAAGGTATGAGCTTATTCAGGTCCTCGGATGGGCTGACCGGGGATATTACTACCAGCGATTGACCGAGTCACTGAACCGGTGGGTGGGTGTCACTCTGGTTTATAAAAAATCGTGGTGGGACAACGGAACAAAGACCAAAGGCAATCGCAGCTTCCATATTCTCGATTCGGCGACCGTCATCGAACAGGAACAGAGACGGGCGTTAAAGGAAAGTCAGGTCGCGATTCCCCTCACATCGGTTAGATGGAGTGCCGAGTTCTTCCAGAGCTTCCAGGCGAATAACCTCAAGAAACTTGATCTCAAACTCTACTACTCCTTCAAAAGCTCGGTCACCAAGCAGCTCTATCGGTTCCTTGATAAGCGTTTTTACAGGAAAGGTTTTTGCAGTTTCGATCTGCGTCGCCTCGCTTGTGAACACGTTGGGATGAGCCGCAATTATGAAACCTGGCGGTTAAAGCAGAAACTCCAGCCTGCAATTGATGAACTGGTCGGTGTGGGCTTTCTCAGGCCAATGACCGCCCATGAGCGATACACTCGCGTGGGCCACAAGCTGTGGAACGTTCATTTTGAACGGGTCGAACCCGAAGGGCAAAGGCATGAACCCCATTTGCCAGCGGAAATGGTCCAAGAATCCAATCCCGTTTCTGAACTTCAACAGGAGCTGATGTCACGGGGAGTTTCGACGAGTGTGGCCAGCGAGTTTTTGAAAATGTTTCCCCAAGAAAAAATTCGCCATCAGATCAAAGTGCTTGATTGGTTGATAGGGCAGGGGAAACGCAAGATTCAAAATCCAGGTGCATACCTCACCAAAGCCATCCGGAACGATTTCTCAACTCCACCTGGATTTGAGACCACAGCCCAGTGCCAGGAACGACTCAATGCTCAAAAAGTCCACCAGACGACAGTGAATGTCGAATCGCTGAGCTTGAACAAACGACGGTCCACCATAACGCGTCAGAAATTACAGGCTTACTGGAAAGGTCTGACGGAAGAGGAACGTAGCCAATTTGATAAGGAAGCGGTTATGACGGCATCGCCGGAACTGCTCAGACAATACGAAGAGAATCGTGCCAAGAATGCCCAACTGGCTGAGGTGCTTTTTCGAGTCTCCATCCGTGAACCCTACCTGAAATCAAAGCTTGGCTTACTTCAGGATGAAGTCGAGTAGGGCAGGGTATTCCAATTCAGGACCTTTCAAGAGTGTCTCGAATTTAGTCTGTTGACGGTCTTGTCAGTGTGATTTATTTTGACCCGAGATTTTACTGAGTTGTTTACCCGGTAAATCGCACTAAAGTAATTCAACCCAGTTTACCGAATTTATCAGTAAGGCCTGACATGGAGTTTCCCCGGGAAAAAATGGAAGCGAGTGATGACATGCATGCGTACCCATTCACAATAGCGATGGTGAACCGAAAAGGGGGATGTGCCAAAACAGGTACCACCCACCAGCTTTCCGGTTGTTTTGCCAGGATGGGCAAACGCGTTCTCTTGGTCGATATGGACCCTCAGGCAAGTCTCACACAAGGGTTTTTCGGGCCAGCCGCCACCGAGGCTTTTCCGCTCGATCGCTCCATCGTTGCTCTCTTTGATGACTCTTGTGACCCAAGCCCTGAAAAACTCATCGTCAATACACATTGCGAGGGGATCTCCATCATTCCAGGTGCCAATTCCCTGGATGATTTCAACATTCCCAAACCCACGGAAGCCGGCTTGCTTCAGACTGCCGTGCGTGGTTTTCTGAATGAAGTTAAGGACTCTTACGACGTCATTCTGATTGACTGCCCACCGAACCTGCACCTGTGTAGCTGGAATGCTCTTCTTGCCGCGGATTTCGTGATTGTGCCTGTTCAGGCGGAAGACTTTGGAGCCCAGGGAATCACGCATATTCAGCGAGCCATTGATCTGGCACTAGAGAAGTACAACCCGAAACTGCGGATGCTTGGCTATCTGGTCACGCTGCGTCAGCGTCTTGCGATTCACGACGCCTACGAACAACAACTTCGCAATCTTTATGGCGAGTATGTTTTCACGCATCCTTTCCCACTGAAAAAGGATTTTAAGGAAGCTATCGCCGAACGCACGCCGATTCATTTCATCAAGCCGAAAGGCGGGGCTGCCAAAGATGTGGATGCGGTCGCCCAAGAGATACTGGCAAGAATCCCTGTTGCCAGGTCCAGACCACCGGAATTCCTGCATTTTGAAAATCGCATTCTGAACGACGAAGCGAGGAGGGTCGCGTCATGAGTAGCCGAGCACAAAGACTGGCCGAGCGTCTTGCCGGAAATATGAATGAGAGCCTGGGTGTGCGACTGGTTCCTACCCCTCAGGCCAATCCAACATTGGGCAAAGCGATTCCTGCGACAAGTCCGGAAGATGGTCGGTCTCGCGACCGGATGGCTGGTCATATGGAAATCGAGCGGATTGTTCCCGACCCGGAACAGCCTCGAAAATTCTTTTCCGAAGAGTCCATCACGCAGTTAGCGGCAAGCCTCAAAAAAACCGGTCAATTGCAACCGATTCGAGTGCGATGGAATGCCCAGATAGAAAAATGGGTCATCATCAGCGGCGAACGACGGTATCGGGCTGCAATCCAGGCCGGATTCAAAACGATTGCCTGTCAGTTCTGCGACAAACCACTGACGGAAGCTGAAATTCTCCAGGAATCATTGGTTGAAAATCTGCTACGCGAAGACCTGCGACCGATTGAAGCGGCTCAGGGCTACCAGCAGTTAATCACCATGAATAACTGGACAATTCAGCAGGTTGCCGATGCCCTGAATATTTCCAAAGGTGCAATTTCAAAGACCCTTTCGCTCCTGAAATTACCGGAAGACATTCAAAATCAGATTGAAGAGGGGGTTATCTCCGCTTCAACTGGCTATGAAGTCAGCCGGATGAAGGACGAAGAGGCCCAACGCGAACTAGCGACGCGCATCGTAACCGAAGGGCTGAAGCGAGATGAGACCGGTGAGGCCGTTGGAAAAGCGTCTCGCCCAAAGAAGACGACAACCAGACCAAAGCTGTCACTGACCACAAAGCATTTTGTCGTTGGTGATGCCAAGCTCGCCATCACCTGGCAAAAAGAAAGCGTCTCTGATGAAGAGATTATCGATACGCTTGAGCAGGCCATCGATCAGATGAAAATACGTCTGGCGAAGGCCTCTTGAAGTTGCTGAAACTGGTAAACTGCACTGGGCTCTATCAGTTTTTTAATAGAGCCCGGTTTTTTATCTGGCAAAGTTAGTTGAGATCTTTGTCAAAAGCTAAATAAAGTCGTCGG
>JBJTRR010000080.1:0-2978 GCA_046076185.1 bacterium
CGATGGCCTTCGACCATCGTTGGGCTGACCCGGGCCCTTGGCCCTCAAATCAAAAGGGTTGAACCCATCTACAGGATTTCCTAATACCCCCCCTTCACCAGCCAATTTGTTTCCAACCCCATTCCCCATGGCTTTTTTAAACAGCCATTTAAGTTAGGGTGGATTTTTCCTACAATATTTTAGAAGAAAAACATCACTCAGGCCGCAGAGCTTTTCCAGGCCATACAGATGCCCAGCCTTGCCGCTTCCGACATTTTCTGCGAGGTTTATGTGCTTCCGCCAGAGGAGCGTGCGCAGAAGATTTGTGAACTGGTCGGCGACGATGCCGAAACCATCGGGCTGGTGCTGAACCTGCTGGCCGCCTATGAGCGAAACCCCGATTTTCTGGAACTGCCCGCCGGTGGGGCCGGGCTGGCCGGCCAGGCGACTGATTTTGAAGCCACTTCGCTTGAAAAAGGCGGGCGGCTCGGGCCCTATGAGATTCTTGACACGCTGGGCCGGGGCGGCATGGGCAAGGTGCTTCTGGTTGAGCAGACCGAACCCATCCGCCGAAAGCTGGCCCTGAAGCTGGTTCTGTCGGCCGATCTCAGCGAATCAAGCCGGGCCCGGTTCGATCTTGAGCGGCAGACGCTGGCCGTGCTTGACCACCCCTATATTGCCAAGGTGATCGACGGCGGCACCATTCAGGGGCAGCAGCCGTGGTTTGTGATGGAATATGTTGAGGGAGAGCCGCTGGGCGAATACCTGAAGCGATCGCCAATGGACGTGAAGGCACGGCTGCGACTCTTCCTGAAAATTTGCGAGGCCGTGCGGCACGCACACCAGAAGGGCGTAATTCATCGCGATATCAAGCCTTCCAATATTCTGGTGCGACAGGTGGAAAACCATACCATCCCCAAAGTGATTGATTTTGGGCTGGCCAAATGGGTGGCGGCCGACGACCACCTGCGACCGCCCGACAGCGGCCAGATTCGAGTGCTGGGCACCCTGCCCTTTGTCTGCCCCGAGCAACTGGGCCGCGAGAAAAACCGTGCCGATGTGAGGTCAGACATTTATGGCCTTGGCATGATCCTTTACCTGTTGGTGGCCGGCCGGTTGCCGTTCGGAACCGACGCCGATTCAAGCATGCCCAGCGACCTTGAACTGATCAGGCGAATACGCGAAGAGCAGCCGCCCCGGCCGTCAAAATCGTTTGAAAACAGGGCCGAAGCGAACCTGCCGGCCGATTACCGCTGGCCGCTTGGGACACTGCCCCGGACAATGGTGGAAGATCTTGACTGGATTGCGCTGAAGTGCCTGGAAAAAGAGCCATCGCGGCGCTATGAAAGCGTTGCCGAACTGCACGCCGAAGTGGCGGCGGCGATGGAAAGCCAGCCGGTGAAGGCGGGGCCACCATCGGTGGGATACAGGCTGAGGAAGTATCTCAGGCGTAACCGGGTGGGTGTGGGTGCGGCCGTGGCGGTGGCGGGCATGGTGGTGAGCCTGGCGATTGGCCTGGTGCAGGCCAATTCTGCGTGGAAAGTGGCCCGGCAGCGGCTTGACGAAGCCAAAAACGCCAATGCCCAGCTTGAGTTGGCCCAGAACGACATTCAGTTAATGAATGACGAGCTGAAAAAGGCACTGGCCGATTCAGAAACGGCAAGGGGCGAGGCGCAGGCGGTCTCGACATTTCTCTCTGACACATTTGCCAGCCCCCGGCCGAGCCAGAACGGCGCTGGCCAGAAGGTGGCCGATCTGGTTCGCGAATCAATCAAAAAGCTGACCAAGGGCTTTGAAGGCAGCCAGGCGGCCAGGGGCAAGCTGCTTTTTACGTTGGGAAATACGCTGAGAGCGTTTGGCGAATACGAGGAATCGTTGCCGCCATTGCAGCTTTCAAGGAAGATACTGGAAAAAGAGGTGCCGCCGACCTCGCAGGAATATGTGAGCTGTGTGTGCCAGTTGGGCAAGTCGTTGCGGGCACTTGAGCGGCATGAAGAGTCGAAAGTGATTTTTGAAGAGGCCCTTAGGCGGATTGAGGCGGCGGGCGATTCGGGCTCGCACCGGTATCGTTCAGTGCTTTATAATTTTGGCCTGACTGAACTTAAGATGGGGCAAAACGAGAAAGCCCTGGCGATTTTCCAGCGGGTTGAGGCGATTATTGGGACTCGCCAGAAGGTTGACCTTTTTGAGCTGGCCCTGGTGCGTTCCAACATTGCCGGTATCTATTCGCTGAGCGGCAAGCTGGACAAGGCCATTCCGACCTGGCGACAAAGCCTGCAGGATCTGGAAAAAGAGCTTGGGCCGGGGTATCCGCACACGATTGTGGCACGCAACACGCTGGCGGGAGTTCTGGTAGAATTAAACCGTGAGGAATCGGAAAAGCTGTTTCGTGAGAATGAGAAATGGATTCGCGAGAAATTTTCGCCTGACCTGCCGATATATGGCATTCGCATGAGACAGCTTGCCCAGGGCTATGCACGCCTGGGCCTGTTGGATGACGAGAAAAGGATCGTGAAGCTCTTGCCGGCAGGCAAATCAGGTAAATCAGATAAATCAATCGATGTGATCGGCAATGATTGACCCCGAAAACGAAGCAGAATCGCCAGCCCCGCCTGCCGCCAAAAGCGAGAACGCGCTGCACCTGATTCATTCACTTTATGAAGAGCTTCGAACGCTGGCCGAACGCTATTTTCAGCCATCAACGCAGGGTTATCACACGCTTCAGCCGACGGCGCTGGTGCATGAAGTGTTCATACGCATGTCGCACTATAGCCCTGAGCAGCAATTTCAAAGCAAAAGCCAGTTTTATCGGGCTGCGGCTGAATCAATGCGGCAGATTTTGATTGAAAACTATCGCCGCAAGTCGGCCATCAGGCGTGGCGGGCATATGATCCGCCTGGCTGTGCCGCTTCAGCAAGTGCCTGACCCGACTGACTTTATTGATTTGCTTGAGCTTGACGACCTGATTGAAACGCTGGCCCGCAACGAGCCGCTGAAGG
>JBJTRR010000081.1:0-2190 GCA_046076185.1 bacterium
TGGCGGGTCATTCCTGCAATGTTGGCGTCAATGAATGGGGTTCGATAGCTGCCCGGTAGGTTGTTCACCAGACTAGCGGATCAGTGGCCGCAATGCAAAGGGTTTTCAGCGAACGGGCGAAGCAGTTTTTGCCCCACATCGGAAACCAGTTGAAAGCCTGGCCGCCGCACTGCGTGATCAGAAAAAAAAAGCTGCGGCCGATGAAGCGTGCGGGATATATCATCTGTAATTGCAGAAGTTTTGAGAAATATCGTCTGGACGAAATCACGGCACGTCTGCCTATGATATTAATACAGAAATGTCAGGGTCTTCTATCGTCCGGGTCTTCCCAATGAATCATTCGCAGGCCAATCGTCGTTCGGGTTTCACGCTCATTGAACTTTTGGTGGTCATTGCCATCATTGCGGTTTTGATTGCCCTGCTTTTGCCAGCGGTGCAGTCGGCGCGTGAAGCGGCCCGCCGTGCCCAATGCGTGAACAACCTGAAACAGATGGGACTGGCGCTGCACAATTATGAAAGCCTGGCCCGAACCTTCCCGATGGCCTGTGCTCTCAAAGTCGGCGTGCTTGATGAAACCTTCTCGGTGCACGCCCGGATTCTGCCCTATATTGAGCAGAGCAATGTCACGAACCTAATCAATTTCAATATCAACTGGTCGATTCAGACAACCGTGGCCGAAACGAAAATCCCCGGCTTTCTCTGCCCCAGCGAAGTCAACACCAATGCTTATCTTTCCGGCACCATTCGCCATTACCCAACCAGCTATGGTGCCAACGGCGGCACCTGGCTGATGTGGGACCCCTCTGCCAATCTGGTGGGCGATGGCATGTTTCTGGTGAACCGATCGGTTTCCATCGCTGAAATTACCGACGGCTCAGCCAATACCGTGGGCTTCAGCGAGGTGAAAACGCAGTCGCCGGTGCTTCGCGACGGTGGTAACCCCAGCGCGGCCAATGTGCCACCGCCCATCACGCCCGCCCAAGTGGTCGCCTATGCCGGCAATTTCGACCCCACCTTTGGCTTTTCTCAGTGGGTCAACGGGCTTTACATCCATACGGGTATCAGCACACTTTTTCCTCCGAATACTGTTGTGGGTTATCAATTCAACGGCAGAACTTATGACATTGGTTTTACCTCAAGCCGGCTTGGCCTGACAACAACCGGGCGAACCTATACGGCATTTACGGCCCGGAGCCACCACCCCGGCGGCGTGAATTCGCTTTTGATGGACGGCTCGGTCAGGTTCATTAAAAACAGTATCAACCGCGATGTGTGGCGAGGCCTTGGCAGCCGCCTGGGCGCTGAAGTGATCAGTGCTGATGCTTATTAAACAGATTTTGAGTCGTTGGGGCTTTGTGGCTTGTTGAGCCTTAAATGTTTGATGCAGAAAGGTTTTGTCGAACCAGTTGACATTCATTCGAGCATGCCGGATAATAATGCTTAATAGCGTTGTCCCACGGTAACGCCCCTGAAGAATATAAGCACGGCACCTGCTGGGGTGCTGAAATCAAGGGCTTTTCGATGGCTGACCTGACGCTTCTCACATCCTCTGATTCGTCTGGCCGCTCGCGCTGCACGACAGCCGCATCTGGAAATGATCAAAAAACTTATCTTTCTGATGCTTCCGCTGGTTGTTGTGTATTTTCGCAGCAACATGGCGCAGAACGCCACGAAATGGCTGTTTCGCGGAGTGATTCCGACCGACGGCCCGCTGGGCCAGGCGATGCGGGCCAGTTCGCAGCCGACATCACCGGCGGCACAAGCCAGAGAAGGCCCGAAACGCCCGGCTTCAAAGTCGCTGGCGGCCTGGGTAGCGGCGCAGTGGCCGCTGATACTGGCATTTCTGGCGGGTGTTTCGGTGGCGGCATGGGCCTTTTCATTCGGGGCCGCCCGCAACTAAAATAGGGAACTATCTGGAGAGGCGGCGAAGGGGCTGTGGATGCACTCTCGCCTGCTGGTCTGATCTGGTCTTCATCACGGTTTAGTCTGAATCTGCAATGATCGAGAGAATTCAAATGCTAGCATTCCTTCCCAACCTTGGCCCCATGGAACTGTTGATTGTTGGCGGCATTGCGCTGCTGATTTTTGGCAACCGCTTGCCCAGCGTGGCCCGGTCGGTGGGCAAGAGCCTGGTCGAGTTCAAAAAGGGCATGAACGAGATTGAAGACGAAGTGAAAAACGCGGGCTCGG
>JBJTRR010000082.1:0-3402 GCA_046076185.1 bacterium
CGGCATCGCGATAAAAACCGATCCGGTCGCTGGCCCGCACCTGTTGCCATTCCGGCAGAAAAAAATCGGCGGCATGGGTCAGGGCGACACGAATTTCATATCCCCTGCCCCCCAGCCTTTCCAGCAGTTCGGTCGTCTTGATCGCGGCGACCGAACCCGTCACGCAGACGAGAATACGAGCCATCCCGGGCCTCTTCTCTTGAACTGGCCCAGTCGGTCAGTTGTTTTCGGTCACGAAATTGCCGCCCACTTCGTTCAGCACTTCCGTCAGCCGGTTCCAAAGCTGTCGGCGGAATTTGTCGGCCTGGTGGCGGCTCAGAAGATACTGCTGCTGGGCGTGATCCGACATGACCTGCACAATGGCACTCATGTCGATCTCAACAAGACCGGTGACATCGTCTAGTCCTGGCGGCAAACTCAAAGTCTTCAGTGGCTCGTGCATTGATTCCATCATACTCATCTTCCATGTCATCCCTGACTGGCTCGTGGTGAACGTCCCGGTTTGACTCACCACTCTTTTTTACCAGACTATTCGGCAGGTGAACCCCGGTCAAGTTTCCTGCATAAAATTATCCTAGATCATGAATTAGACAATGTTGTCCGTCTTCATCGACCGTTCTCTGAATCAACCACGAAGTGGCCTAAAATAGAGTCGGCGGAAGATCTATTCCGGCACGGCCAGGCTGCACAATCTCTTTGACCATTTCCGCAAGTCGTGGCCCGTCAATCAGTTCGATAGGCTGGCTGGCCGCAAATTTCTCGGCGGAAAGGCTGAACGACGATGTTGTCACGAAGAAACCCTTCTGGCTGCCGGTCTGGTGAATCGTGCCAAGAAACTTCTGCACGTCAGGCGAGCCGACCAGCCCTTTCCTGAAGTACTTACATTGAACTACGAATTGGGCCGGCCCGCGTGACATCTTCAGGTCGGCTCCGTTATCGCCTGACCCGCCTGTGCGCTCAACCACATAGCCCAGGGCCTCAAAAACTTCACCGATGAAATCCTCAAACTCCTCAGGCGATAGATTTTCAAGCTGTTCTAGCTTTTGCCTGATCCCCTGTGCCAGGTTTCGCTGCAGTAAGGCCAGCCGCCTGTGTTCGGCCATCTCGTCGCGAATCTGCATGTATTCAGCCAAATCAGCCTCAGAGGCCGTTTCAGAATAAAGTTTCAGGAAACGGTCACACTTGAAAATTGCGTTTTCCACAAGGTTTTCAAGACGGGGGCGTTCAGCCCGGGTCAGCCGGTTATACTTCAGCCTGAACAGTGAATAAGCCAGCGTTTCCACAGCCTGATGAAATTCGGAGGCATTGCGAATGGCCGGCGCGGCATCGTCATAGGCAGTGCCGGTGAAAAGCAGGGCCTGCTGCGATTTGCCTTCGCCGGGCGGAATCGCTCCAGCCGCATGTGCGGCCCTGAGCCAGCCCAGCCATTGGGCCAGGCAGGCAGGGCCCGGGCAATCAGAAGGTGTTTCAGGTTTGGGTTCGTCAGTCATGCGATTTTTTTTGAGATGGGATCATTCTCAGAGTGGCGTAAATCTTTTTATCAGGCCCTGGCTGTGCGTGGCGGTTTGTCAGACTTCGTTTTATTGACGCCGCCGGGCACGATGCCGAAAATAAACAGACGATTGAATGCCATTTTGCCAGGAGCGACCTGACCATGCCCCGATTCGCCGTGATTTTGCCTGCTGCTGGTGCTTCGACCCGATTTGGCCAGGCCAAAGAAAAAAAGATCTTCAGCGAAATCGACGGTCGCCCCGTGTGGCTGCGATCGGTCGAGCCCTTTCTGAATCGCGACGATGTCGGCCAGATTATCGTGGCCATCTCGCCTGACGACCGCGAAGTTTTCATGCGCCGATATGGTGCCAATGTCGCTTTTCTCGGCCTGACCATCATCGACGGTGGCTCGGAACGCTTTGAAACCGTTTCGAAAGCCGTGGCCGCCGCTTCGCCCGACTGCGACTACATCGCCGTTCACGACGCCGCCCGCCCATGCCTGGCCCGCGAGTGGGTTGGTCGGGTTTTCGAAAATGCGGTCAAACATGGTGCAAGCCTGCTGGCCATTCCGGTAGTTGATACGCTGAAAAGTGTTGACCAGGCCGGCAAAGTGACTGGCACCGTGCCAAGAGCCGGGCTGTATCAGGCCCAGACGCCTCAGGTCTTTCGTCGAGACTGGCTGGTGGCCGCCCACCAGGCCCGCACCGCCAAAGGCTGGGACGTGACAGACGATGTGCAACTGCTGGAAATGATTGGCCACCCCTGCGTGGTTACGCCAGGCTCGGCACTGAACCTGAAAATCACCACGCCTGCCGACCTTGTGCTGGCCAGAGCCGCGATTGCCGCCCTGCCCCAGCCCGAGAAAAAGTCGCGAGGCCCGGCCAACCCGTTCGCGGCTGAGGAGTCGATGTGGATTGGCGACTTCCCCGAACCGCCACAAGGGCTTGTCTGAAACCTGCCCAGGCTTAGCTGGCCTGCCGTTTCATGGCCGCCGGCTCAATCTTGCCGGCTGTCATAATGTGTGGCCTTGGCAGCTTGCTTTCCGGCTTGCGGGCCATCGTAAAGAGAAACGGGGCGGCGCCGCGATGGCGGAACTGATCGACCGTGCCAAAACCGGCAGATGACATCATCGCCTGAATTTCACGGGCCGAGGCATGATGCACATTGCCTTCGATGCTGGCAACGCAAAGGTCGTAAATGAACCAGCCCCAGGGCGCATCGCGATAGCCGTCGATCAGCATCAGGCAGCCGCCGGGCTTCAGCACGCGGCACATTTCGGCCACAGCCTTCGCCTGGTTGGGGTAGTGGTGAAAGCTGTTGGCGCAGGTCAACACGTCAAACGAGCCCGTTTCAAAAGGCAGGCTTTCGCTGTCGCCCTGCACGGGAATGATTCGATCAGAATATTGCCGCCAGCGGGCATTGCCGCCTTCCAGCATTCCGCGTACAAGATCAAGTGCCCAAACTCGGGCCTCGGGCATTGAGTGATAAAGCACTTCAGGAAACTGGCCGGTGCCCGAACCGATATCAAGAATTTTCGGGCTGGCGATCTTCTGTTCCTGAATTCGCTTCAGCAGGGCCCGCCGCGATGGGCCGAAAAGCAGTGTCTGCAGGATAGAGCGGTCATATGACTTGCTCCATCGCGTAAACTCAACGTGTGCTTCATCCTTGGTGTAATTCAAAGGAACCTCCGTGTCGCGTCGGGGATGATCTGAAGTCAGCCGCATCCGTAGCCAACCTAGTACCAAAGAATAATCGATCGAAAGATTATTAACAATCACGAATTGGGAAAAATTCAGGGCTGTTTGATTCTCATTCGCTATGCAATACAACGAGAATCGGATGAGCTTGAAAAAAAAGGGCTGGCTCGCCCAAGCAAAAGCGAGCGTGCCTGTCGCCTTTTTCCGCTGAACG
>JBJTRR010000083.1:0-1495 GCA_046076185.1 bacterium
GCCGGTTTTCTGTGGAATATCCCAGAAGTTATATCAAATGGATTATTGCTGATGCAGGTGAAGTCGCCTTTGGCATTGGCCTTCCTGTTTTTTTTCTGATTACTTTAACAATTTATCTTATATTGAAAAATCGCAAGGAAATCGAACCGAGAGAGATGATGCCAATGGGTATAACACTTGTCATTATGTTCTTTCTCGCGATCAGTGGCAAAAGCCTGAGCGAAGTTTCTCGCCTCTGGCTGCCATTTTTTCCGATACTTTTAAGTGGCATTGCGGTTGTTTTAAAAAAATACAATTCCCGATATTTTGTCTCGTGGATTTTATTCTGGTTGATGGTACAGGTGATCTGGCTCCAGCAGATCATTCAGGTTGTCTATGCAGTCTGAATCATCTAGACCAATCATCCAATGATATCCACTGAAATGAAATCAGTCGTTTATGGGCCAGCTTATCTTGACATTGTTGTCAGGGTGAATTCACCGCTGATCCCTGACAGAAGCCGTTCGATTGACCATGGCTCTATTGGTTTATTTCATTCATGTTCATCACTTGCATCAAGCCAAATCATTGAAATATCAGATTATTTCAATCACAAGCTAAAAATCAATAGCGTCGATCATGATTCAATCTGTGGAAATTACAGATTATTGGACAAATCCAATCAATTCATGGACCATGAGCTGAATTCTATGGAAATTGCCGAAGAGATTGGCGGGATGGGTGCCGGCTACGCACATTTACTCGACGCCACACTGATTTCATGTCTGCCTGAAAAAAGCTGCCCAATCAAAAATCGTATCCAATATCTGATTCAGGCAAATTCAATCAGCCATCAAACCATTTTAATTTCGAACACTGAAACCGACTGGACATTATTGGTATCAAGCGGCAGGCATGGTGATAAACTGCCAATCGGGCTTCGCGGTTGCCACGATCGACTAAAAACCACATCAGCCATTCCGCCCGGCCCTTATGCCGATGTGGTTGTCGTTGCGTCGCTGAGAAATGAATTGATGCTGAAATTACTGAAGCAACATTCAGGCGCCATTCGTATGCTCTCGCCCGCACTCAGAAATTGCTACCCTGACTCGAATACCATTACACTTGACGAAATGGCAGAATATGCAGAAATACTTGCCGTGAATCGTTTTGAATGGCTTGCAATGGGTGAATCTGCAAGGACTGCCTGGGAAAGTTCTGGCGCGATCATCAGTGTGACCGACGGCCCAGGCGGTGCCACTGTTTCATGGCGGGGGCCGGGCGGCAAGCGAGAATGTCATTACGAACCGGCATTCCCACGAAGCATTGCACCGGTTGATACCAATCGGGCGGGTGAGGCTTTTTCAGGAACACTGCTCTCGGAACTTACCAAAATGGGGTGGCCGGGCAGGGGCCACTCACCTTCTCGTGAGATGATTGAAAAAGCAACGAAAATTGCATCAGTCGCTGCCGGTCTCACCATTCAGATATCCGGATTCGGGTTTCCAGGCCATGA
>JBJTRR010000084.1:0-6953 GCA_046076185.1 bacterium
TTCATCAACCGAGCGGAGAAACTCCTCGGAAGTGAGCGGCGAAATGGTCTGGGCCGGAACTGTGCCCGACTTGGCCTTCTCCTGGGCCGCGGCAGCCCGGGGCTGAACCGATAGAACAAAAAAAAGCAGCGTGAAAATCGATATTGGCGACCAGACAAACAATCTCATCAGCCCCGGCCAGGCATTTGAGGCGGCAACGGCGTTACTGTCTGGATTGGCCGGTGGCATGGCGATTGACTTGCTGGACAACTTGGACTGGTTCAAAACGGATTACTAAATCATACCAAAACCTTCACAGGAAAGCACGATACGAATGATTTTCTGACACAGTTTAAAAGATGCCGGCTGGGCAAGGGGCAGCGGTTAGGCAAAGGGTTTTCATCAGATAAAATTGTTTTGTTAAGTGAACTCTTCATGATTTATTGTAAGTGCCGACGGAGGTAAAAAAATAATTACAAAGAGAGTCCCGAAAAAAGGAGTGTCCCGACGATAGTAAGTATGGAAGATGCAGCATGAGGGTGGAGGGGGCGGAGATTCAACCAGAGGGGACGGCAGCATGAAGAAGCGCAATGTGAAGACCACGACATGCAAACTCAGGGCAACGGGCGAAAAGGTTGCAGGCTCCGGGAATGCCAGGGTGTTGCGGATTCAGGCCATGGGCGGCGATGGCAGCCGCGGCCGGAGTCGGGGCAGCAAACAGCGGAATGTGATGCAGGAAGGCGTTCATCTGCTGGAATGGATGCTGCAAATGATGATTGACACCCCGAATGTTCAGGACTCGTTTCTGGTGGCCACGATCGTTTCGGCCCTGGCCAATGCGAAAATCGCCCAGATGGGTGATCTGGCCGAACTGCTTACGGCTGATGATGATACAGACCCAGAGACTGATGGCTGGCAAGGGCTGACACCGGCGGAATCAGTGGTTGAATTTGACGACTGCCCGAATCTGCAGGTTGATCTTGAAAGCCTGTCGACTGAGAAGTCGGTCTGGCGCAGGAAAATGGAAAAGCTTTGGCGTGATCATCTGGCCAAAGACGAATATCATCGCCCGGTTGTAAAAAATCTGGGAATCCCCGTAATGGTCGTCGTTGATCATGTCAGAAAAGGCTTTAGCTGGGACACGATTTGCGACAAGTATGTCGGCATGACGCATGAAGACGTCAGGGCCTGCCTGAGCATAGCCACTGAACTGGGCTGGACAGGGCAGGATTTGGACTGACTGTTGCGGGCAGTTGAGCAACGCAGGGGTTGGTTCTGACAATGATGATATGTCGGCACCAACCCCGTTTTTTTTAATCAGCCCCTGCGCAGGGTGCGGCCGGGTGTCAGGCCCGTCAGTTCGCCATTCTGCAGAACGCACTGGCCATTGACCCAGACGTGCGGCACGCCGGTGGCAAGGGCTGTGGGGTTGGCATAGGTTGAGTTATCTTTGACGGTTGCCGGATCAAACACCACAATATCAGCGGCGAAGCCTGTTCGCAGCAGGCCACGATCATTCAGCCGATACCGGCGAGCGGCATGCGAGGCCAGGTGGGTGATGGCGCCCGCCCAGTCAAAATCGCCCAGTTCCCGCGTGTGAACACCCAGATAGCGGGCGAACGAGCCCCAGCCACGCGGGTGCGGGTGCTGGCCGCGATAGATGCCATCAGAGCCGGCCATGTGGGCCGGGTGCCGCATGATGGCACGCATGTCGGCCTCGGTGCGGTCGCCGGCCCGATAGCCCACGATACCTACAGCCATTTTATTCGCGACCAGAATTTCGCACGTGAAGCGGCCAGGTGTGGTTCCGGCCAGTTTCGCCGCTTCCGTCACTGTTTTGCCGGCAGCCCATTCCCAGTCGGTGTTTTCAACCATGGCGATGGTCGTTGTCTCAAGCGGGTAAGGCGTGCCTGTGTTAAACCATTCGTTTTCAAGCTGGTCAACAATCTTTTTGTCTGACAATCGTTCAATTGTCGCATCGACACCGCCAAGCTGCACCCAGCCGGGCAGGGCCACCATGGCCAGAATGGTGCTGCCCTGAAGGTAAGGATAAGTGTCGAAAGTCAGGTCAAGGCCTTCGGCTCGGCCTTTATCAAGCAGGCCGAGAAGCAATTCGGCCGGGCCATTGAAGTGCGAGATGTGGCCAGGGCAATCGCCAATCCGGCAGATTTCAAAGACTTCAGGCATGCCCACGGCCGCCTTGGGCCCATAGCCACGCATGTGCGTGACATAGACGCCGCCCTGGTCGCGAATTTCACGGCAAAGCTCGCCCAGCTCGCGGGCGTCGGCATAGAGGCTGGGAATGTAGTCAAGACCAGTAGAAAGGCCCACCGCGCCGGCGTCCATCCCCTCACGAACCATTTTCTTCATGGCCTTCATTTCGTCGGCCGTGGGCGGGCGATTTTCCAGGCCCATCACTTCCATGCGCACATTGCCGTTGGGAATGAGATAGGCCATATTCAGTGGCGTGGTGCGGCTGAATCGCTGGAAATACTCTTCGTAGGTTGACCAATTGTATTCCAGGTTGGGCGGGTTGCCGTTAAAGCCAACGGTGTAGCGGCGCATGTGATCCATCACCGCAAGCGAGGCCGGGGCGAAAGCGCTGCCGTCCTGGCCATTGATCAGCGTTGTCACGCCCTGTCGCAGGCAGGCCTCTGACACGCGTTTGGTGTCGGCCAGCATCATCAGGTCGCCGTGCACGTGGGCATCAATAAAGCCTGGCACCACATAGTGGCCGGTCACGTCCATTTCCTGAATGCCCCTGGCTTCATCCAGTCGGCCAATGTCGCCGATCATGGCGTCGGTAATGGCCACATCTGCCCTGTAAGGCAGGGCACCAGAGCCATCAACTACCCAGCCGCCGCGAAGAATCCAGTCGAAATGCATGATGAACAGGCCTCAGTCAATTGTCGTGAAATGCGAAGAGGAATTTGGTGAATATTGGGTATTGGTTCAGGGCACGCCAGGCTCGGGGGCACGCACCAGTTCGACCTTGCGAATGGCCAGTCCGTTGACGACGGAATCAGGCGTAAGTTTCAGCGAGAGCCGGTGCGAACCGGCCTTAAGTTCGATGGGATCAAAAAGCACCTGCGGCAGGAATCGCGAGGAATCGCCCGTGGGGTGAATCGGGCCCAGGCGGTTCTGGTCGCCCACCGTGGCATTAAAGCCGGGCTTCTTGCCATTGGCAAGCTCTTTCAGCGAATAATGCACCACCACCTGATACCAGCCATCGCGATCAACCTGAAATGGCCATTCCAGCCTTTCAGCCGGCTTTGCCAGGCCCGTGATTGTGCCAGATGCTTTATCAACGGCCAGATGCTCGCCCGTGAGCCTGGCCCTGGCGGCTTCAAGCGTGACTCTGCCACGGTCAGGTGGCAGGGTTCGGGCCGGCGGGCTTTGGCCAAGGGCGAGAATCAGGCAGAGAAAGAGGCTGGGGCACAGCGATGGCATTGGCGTGATGGGCTCAGACGTTCAGGCGGAAATGCGGATTTTCAGCCACGAATTTGTTGACACGATCCTGCCGCGACCAGGCCACGGGCAAGAAGGCCAGGGCCTGTTCAATGCGGTCGTCGGGTTCGGCACAGCTGAACCTGAGAAAGCCCTTGCCCGCTTCGCCGAAGCACTCGCCGCCCAGGCATGCCACGCCGAATTGATCGTCAGCCGCCTTAAGCGTGTAAAGGGCCAGGCCATGTGAAGTGATGCCCAGCTTGCGGCAGATTTCGCCCACTTCGGGGAATACGTAAAATGTACCCTTGGGGCGATGCACATTGACACCGGGAATTTTGGCCAGGCCGTCGGAAAGCAGGTGCACCTTGCGGCGGAACCGCTCCATATAATCTTCACGCTGGGCAAGGTCGTGGTTAAGTGCCGCTGCGGCAGCAAGTTGCACAAACGGCGGGCTGCACGACATGGACGTGTTGATCAGCTTGCCAATGGCAGTGACAACTTCAGGGTGAGCCACGGCAAAGCCAATTCGCCAGCCCGACATGGAATAGCTCTTGGAAAAGGTATAGGCGGCCAGGGTTTGTTCGATCATGCCGGGCTGGGCCAGAATTGTCTCGTGGCGGCCTTCCCAGATCATGTGGCAATACGGTTCGTCAGAAAAGACAACGACATCCGTCCCGCGAACAACATCGGCAATGGCCTTCAGGTCGGCCTCTTCAGCCACGCCACCCGTGGGGACAATACCTTTTACGTCTTCAAAAAATTTCACCTCTACCCCTTTTTCACTAGCATATAAGTTACTTAACATGCCTTTATCCTTGTACCTGATTTTTGTATGCGATTCCATTCCATCTTGTACACCCTCGTATTTTATCCAGTTTATCTTATCAACCCGCATCGTACTTCTGTTTAAATCTTCTTCCTCCCCTAAAACTACGGTGTTCGTTTCCGGAATAATTTGTGTTACAAATGCCGGCTTACCCAAAGCAATATCCAACCCTTTGCGCTGACCAATTGTGTAAAAAGGGTACCCCTTATGCTTGCCTAAAATTTTTCCTGTTTTATCTACAAACATTCCCCCATCTACTTGTTGCTCAAGTCCCTCCACCCTTCTCTTTAAAAATCCGCGGTAGTCATTATCAGGGACAAAACAAATTTCATAGCTCTCATTTTTTTTCGCCAATTCCGGATAACCAAAGTCATGCGCCATTTGCCTGATCTCAGGCTTATGATAAGTACCCAAAGGTAAAATAGTTCTACTCAGTAAATCCTGTTGCAAACCCCATAAAACATAACTCTGATCTTTGTTTTCATCAATTCCTTTTCTAATGAAATATCGATCATTCGTATGTTTGTGTATTTGCGCATAATGTCCGGTTGCAATAAATGCGCAATCCATCGCATCCGCACGCTTCAGCAATGCACGCCATTTGATATGTGTGTTGCACATCACACAGGGATTAGGTGTACGACCGGCCAAATATTCTTCCACAAAATTTTCAATAATCGCATCCCCAAATTCGTCTCGTATATCCAGAATATAATGCGGAAAACCATGCTCTACGGCAGCTTGACGAGCATCATTAAAACTATCCAAATTACAACAGCCCGTTTCTTTTTTAGAGTTAGTAGCTACGGCCCCTGCGTAATCCCAAGTTTTCATGGTAATCCCTATAACCTCATACCCTTGATTGTGTAGCATCAATGCTGCCACGGTGCTGTCAATCCCACCGCTCATTGCTACCAGTACTTTTCCGTTTTTGCTCATGAAGTACAAAGGTAAAGCAAAAGCGGCAGGCGTTCAATAGGTTGCGTTGTAATGAGATAAGAAATTAAATCAACCCCAAAAGGATGACACAAATCCTTTCGATGTTGAACTTACATCCAACTGAGTTGCCGGATTAGGCGAATTGCTTCCGATGGAGGTACTTAATATAAATCTAAATAACTTCTACATTCTAAATAAGTATATATTAGCTATCGGTTAAAATACTTGAAATTTCCCACGCACACAAAATATGCTTGATTTTCATAACTTTGAACCATGCAACAATACCATCAACTCTTACAACATATTCTTGATAATGGCTCCGATAAAAGTGACCGAACGGGCACGGGTACACGAAGCTGTTTTGGCTATCAAATGCGATTTGATTTGTCGGAAGGATTTCCGTTAGTTACCACAAAAAAAGTACATCTCAAAAGCATCATATACGAGCTTCTTTGGTTCTTAAAAGGTGAAACCAATATCGCTTACCTCAAAGAAAACAATGTTTCTATTTGGGATGAATGGGCCGACGAAAACGGCAATTTAGGGCCGGTATACGGAAAACAATGGCGAAGTTGGGAAGGTGCAAATGGTGTGGTGGTGGATCAGGTGAAAGAATTGATTCATACCATCAAAACCAATCCCGACAGTCGTCGCATGATTATCTCTGCATGGAATGTAGCAGATCTTCCTCAAATGAAACTCATGCCATGTCACTGTCTATTTCAGTTTTATGTAGCCAATGGAAAATTAAGTTGTCAATTGTACCAAAGAAGTGCAGATGTGTTTCTTGGTGTACCTTTTAATATTGCTTCCTATGCGCTTCTTACCATGATGATTGCACAAGTATGCGGATTGCAATACGGTGATTTTGTTCACTCATTCGGCGATGTACATTTATATAATAATCACTTTGAGCAGGCAAAACTTCAATTAACGAGAAGTCCTTTGCCTCTACCTCAAATGAAAATAAATGCTGAAGTTTCAGACATTTTCGATTTTCGATATGAAGACTTTGAATTGGTGAATTATCAATGTCACCCTGGAATAAAAGCGCCAGTTGCGGTTTAATTGAAGATGCCAAAGAAAATTCTGAAATATTTCCTGTTTCTCCATCTGATTATCACAATCAGTTCCTGCAAGACAATACAACCTAAAGCGCCGTCCCACGGCGCTGGCATGGTGCCTGCAATACCTAAGGTTACCTCTCAAATCATTATTCCCATAAAAGCTGACCTGAGAAGTTATTTTCAATTAGCTGAAAAATCAGTTTCTCCGGAAAATAAAGGGGAAGAAAATCCCTGTGAGGGCTTGCGATATGCATATCTCTTTAAAAGAGGTCCATTAAGTTTTTCTGGCAAAGACAAAAACCTAAAGCTTTCGCTTAACGGAGCTTATCAGGTTTCAGGAAGCTACTGTGCGAAATGTGCATTTGAAAAATGTCTCTTAAAGACACCCACCTTTTCTTGCGGGGTTCATGAACCCATGCGAAATATTTCGATTGGTTTTAATTCAGAAGTAGGTCTCAATACAAAATATCGATTACAAACAAAAACTACGGTAGATTTTGTACAACCCATTGACCCCTGCAAAATCAGTTTTGCCAATATTGACATTACAGAAAAATTAGTGTCTCAAATCAGAACATCTCTTCAGCAACTTGCAGCAGAAGTAGACATCCAAACAGCCACTTATCCATTTCGCAACCAGATAGAAGGAATCTGGAATAAACTTTCAGGAGAGTTTGCTGCAGGTGAGCTTG
>JBJTRR010000085.1:0-1336 GCA_046076185.1 bacterium
CATCATTTGGCCGGGCTTTTAAAAGGTCGGTTTCTCATTGTTGAACAACGCAGTCTGACATTTGATTGATCTATAATAAATTTTAAACTAGAAATGTCGGGGCGGTGCCATGTGATAACCGCAACGATTTTGCCGAGAACAAAGAGCCATGACTAAAGACCAAACGCCGCCACCGACAAGCCCGGACACGGCTGAAAAAGCCACGCCGGCACAGGTGCGGCAGACTCTGGGGCACCTGCGAAGCCTTTTCGAAAAGCATGGCATATCGCCCCGGCGGCAGCTTGGCCAGAATTTTCTGATCGACCTGAATCTGCACGACGTTATTCTGCGGGAAGCGGGGATCACGCAAAGAGATGTCATTCTTGAAGTTGGCACAGGCACCGGGGCACTTACCGAACGCATGGCCGACATGGCCGGAGCCGTTGTTGCTGTCGAGCTTGACCCTGCCATGGGCCGGCTTACCGGCGAAGTGACCAAAGACAAAACCAACGTGACACTTCTGCGACAAGATGTTCTGAAAAATAAAAATCGGATCGCATCTGAAGTGCTTGATACGTTGGATACAACACTTGCTTCAGTTCCAGGCAGGCGGCTCAAGCTTGTGGCCAATCTGCCTTATGCCATTGCCACGCCACTGGTTACGAACCTGCTGCTGGATGATGCCCACTGCCCGATTCTGTTTGTCGCCATGGTTCAGTGGGAAATGGCCGAACGATTGGTGGCTGAGCCACTAAATTCCGAATATAGCTCGCTTTCCGTGTTGGTAACGGCTTTGGCCGATGTCGAAATTCTGCGTCGCCTGCCGCCTGCTGTCTTCTGGCCCCGGCCCAAGGTTGACAGTGCGATCGTGCGCATCGTGCCAAACCCCGACAAACGGGCCGCCATTTCCGACCTGCCCTGGTTTGCCCATGTGGTTCGTCAGATTTTCCTGCATCGGCGAAAGAATCTCAGGGTTGTCCTTCACAGCATGTTCCATCATGACAAATGCTGGACAAAGCCGGTGGTCGATGAACTTCTGGCCGCACTCGACCTGCCGACGGAAGTTCGGGCTGAAGCCCTGAACGTTGAGGAATTTGAAGAGCTGGCAACGGCCTTGAAACAAAAACTTGGGGCTTTGGGCATTGAAGCTGTGACACCTGACCGCTTGAAGAAAAACAGGCCCTCTATACCTGATGCAGATGATATCGATTCTGACGCCTGAACAAACCGATGTATGCTTCCCCAGCGCATCAACCTGGCATGAAAAACTTGACTTTTGGCCAATAAAAAGTCATGATTAGGACACTAAAGCCACTGTAGCTCAGCCGGTAGAGCACCGCTTTCGTAAAGCGGGGGT
>JBJTRR010000086.1:0-10325 GCA_046076185.1 bacterium
CTCGCGACCCGAACGCTCTGGCTCAGGTGGAAGACCGGATTCGAGGCGGCACCCTGCCCTATATGGCTCCCGAGCAACTCGCGGCGTTTCACGATGCTTCGCTCTGGCAGGAAATTGGTGTCAGGTCTGATATCTATTCGCTGGGCCTGGTTCTGCGCGAACTGGCTCTGGGCGAACGCACAGGAATGCCGCTTTCGCCGCGGGCACCTGTGGCAGAACAAATTAAAGTGCTGCTTACGCAGAGGTCTAAGCCTTGGCGAAGCCTGGCCGGCGACAGTCGCTGCATCAGCCATGCTTTTGATGCCATCATTGATAAATGTCTCACATTCGCGCCGATGGGCCGGTATGACAGCGCGGCCGCACTGGCGGAAGATTTTCAGCGGTTGCTTGATCGTCGCCCACTCAAATCAGCCAGAAACAAGTCGGCACGCGAACGCACACTGATTCGCTTGCGACCTTTACGCCTGGCGGTTTTGCCAGCCATCGTTCTGGCCAGCCTTTTCTTATTTAGGCCCGCCCCGACATTGCCGGCGATAGCCCTTCCCGGTGTTGATGCATCGGTCGTCAATTCTCTGACAAGGAATGACTTAGGGCAGGCCCTTGAATCGCTGACGAAAGAATCTCTGGCCGATACTGATAAGACGACACCCCGGGCGATTGTCGAACTGATTGCTCAATCAGAATTAAACCCCGCAAATACCCGTTCCAACGATCTAATCAACCAGATTGTGCAGCGAGAAGATCTTGATAAATCGGTTGCTCAGGTTGGGGGCGTGATTGGCCAGAGCCGACACCTCGATTTTCTTATCCTCTTCCGGGATTTTTTGCTACTTCAAGAGAAGGCAAAAAATAATTCACAGGAAGTTGGGCAGGTTGAATGGCAATCGCTGGAAAGCCGGTTCATGAAGCATCAGGCAAAATGGCCTGTAGAAGTTCGTGCCGCTTCGCTTCTGGCACATTTTGCTTCCATGCGTAGTGATTTTGAAGTGGCTTGCCAGCAGATTGACATTGCTCTTGAACAGATGGTCAAGCAGGGTTTGGGAAATGACACATCGCTGGCCATTGACCTTCGCCAACGCAAAATTCTTTACACGAAAACTCAGGGGCAGGACAAACAGCGAAATAACCAGCCTGTTGAAGCAGCTAAAAAATATGCCGAGGCTTTGAAGCTGATTCATGAATTTCGAATGATTTATCCCGAAGTTGCCAATCGGGAAGACATGGCTGATTTTCTGGCGAAGTATCAAGTGGAGTCAACCATTGGTCAGGGCGATGCCGAGACCGATCAACAGAAGTTTGACAAAGCACTGGAATTCTATCGAAGCTCGGAATTGCTTTTAACCAGTCGCAAAGATCAATTTGTTCTTCCAAGCTTCGAAGAATCGGTGCGTCAGAAGCTTGAACGACGAATTGAAACCATCATCCAGCTCAAAAAAGATGGGTTGACGGTGAATCCCTGTGATTGATGGCTGGCACCGGGTTTTAATCTGTACTTCAGGCTTTGAATTTTTCGACAGTTCTGATGATCTCGTCGGCAATTGTTTCCTGAATGCCGTGATCAAGATGCGTCGTGAAGCCAACGCAGGAGCAATTGATCTCGCCCAGAACATACTTGTCAGTGCCGTCGATGTTCGTGTCGAGAATGAAATCGGCTGTCCAGATCAGTGGAATTTCATAATCGCCCAGCTTTTTCATAATCTCAGGCAGCGATCCTAGAAACGAGTCGACCAGATCCTGCCATTTGCCGGGTTCGTCGTAGGTGTATTTTGCTCCTGAGAAAAGTGTGGCCGAGAATGCATCGGCCGCATCGGCAGGTTTTTTGTGTACCACAAAAATCGGTAATGGCCCAACCAGCAGGATTCGAATTTCGCCCTCTTTAATGCGAGGCAGAAATCGCATGTCAACAATCATGCCGTTTTCACCAACGATATAACGTTCGCAAAACGTCATAAAGTCAAAGAGAGTATGGTATTCAACATGGTTATCAACTGCTTCGGTGCATTTGATTTTTGTATCGCCGGGCAAGGCAATGCCGGGGGTGGTTGGGCGATCGTCAGCCACGGTGACACGCCAGATTCCTTCGCCGGTTGAGCCACGATTCTGCTTCAGCACTCGTTCGCCAAGCGAAAGGCTCACAGGGAAATTGCTATGCAGATCTTCAATTTTGTAATAGGCATAAGTGTCAGGCGGCACCAGCTCGGTCTGGTTAAGCTTGACTAGGGCATCCTTGGCACCATAGCAAACCATGGCATCCGGGTGTGGCAGGCCGACTACTCCTTCTGAGCAGAGATTTCGGAGCAGTTTGAAGTAATTGGCTTCACCACCCGGAATGTTGCCCGGGTTAATCCGGCTGACATAGGCATCGGCCGTGGCCAAAATCTGATTATGAATCTGGCTGCTTTCTTCGTCGGAATAATAAATGACTTCAGCATTCCAGCCCCTGGTTTTCAAGGCATTCACCATGGGCATGGTGTCCTTACGATGGCCATCAGGGCCCTTGTCGCTGCCACCCCGGGCTTCAAAAAACACTACGTTTTTTTTGATCATCGGTGTAACTCGGTTCTTTCTGATTCCTTCGACGGCCCGCACACGAATGCGTACCAGAACGAAAGAGAACATCATCGATTGGTGTATGTATCGTTGAAACTAAACATAGTTTAGAGATGAGCAGTGGCTCTTGGTCAAGCACTTGTCTGTGCTTTTTTTAAGATTCATTAAATTAACATTATTCTACTGATTTTTGATCCTTGAATAAATTGACTTGCCGGTTTTTCAATTTTTGTTAAAGTCGGGCATCAATTTGTCCGGAGCAATCAGCCGGGCACGCTTTTCGAATGGTCGCAAGGAGGCTGCCATGCATCACTTTCAAGACACCCACGGCAATGGTTCAGTCAGGTCTCAATGGTTTCGTAGATGTTTCTATCTCGTGCCAGCCTGTGTGGGCCTGATCACTTCAGGCTGCGGCGGAAATGCCGATAAACCGGCAGCACCTTTGCAACAGGCTGCTTCTGCTGTGAAGCCTGCGACGTCGAACCTGGCCAATCTTGAAAATGCCGGCCTTGAAGCCCTTCACGAGCCGATCCGTGCCGTTCAGCCTGCAGCCTTGGCTGTGGCTTACAAACTTGCCATGAAGATGCCCGCTCAGGTGGAAGTGAGTCCGCCTGCACCGACCACTGCCGAAATCGGCTCTTGGAAGCGAATCCTGCTGGCTGTTTCCGAATCATTTGATAAATATCAGCCAGAAGCCCGTCGTGTCTCGCTGCAGATCGCCGGGCGAATGCTGAACCTGACCTCGCGTGAAAACGTGGCAGCCAATTGGTCAGACCTGCTTGACCCCATGCGAGAGATTTTCGAAAAAGGCTCAAAAGATGCAGATTATAACGTGCGTGCCACGGCTCTGGATCAGGTGGCACTTGTGTGGGACTGGGTGCCTGGCCGAGACCTGTTCACCGTTGAGCGTAATACTCTTGCCGCCTGGAAGGGGGGCATGCTTCAGCTTGTTCAGCCACGGCTCAAGGATGGCGAAATTCCATCGAGGCTGGGTGCCCTGCGTGCCCTGGCCGCTTTGCCGATTGATCAGGCCGCTGCGCCCGGTCTTGAACTGCTCGGCGATAAAGAACCATTTGTGCGTTCAGAAGTTATTCGCTTATATGGCCTTAGGTCAACATTGCTGACTGAAGACAAACTTCTTGAACTGCTTTACGACAAAGAGCAGATTGTCAGTAGTATGGCCGATACGGCCCTCAAGGCTCGAGGCCTGACCGTCAAACAAATTGAACTTGGCAAGACGATGGTGAACCCTGATCCGAAGGTGAGAGCCACGGTTATCGCCCAGCTTGACGGATCGATGGATATCGACCCGGCTGTCTGGCTGGCTCGTCTTGTGGAAGACAAAGATGCCGAAATTCGTCTGAAAGCTGTTGAAGCCATAGCCCGTCGCAAGGTGACAGGTGAACTCAAGCGCAAGCTTCAGGTGATCTCAGATACTGACAGTTCCGACGCTGTTCGCAAGAGTGCTGAGAAAATTCTCCGTTCAGAAACCACGGCTTCAGCCGCCAATTCGCTGCCGCCCCTGCCCAGCCCAGCGGCAGACGCCAAACCCGCCACAAAACCGGCGACAATTCGAGCCAACTAAGCGGATGGATCAATCAAATGCTGACCAATTGGCAGGCCGAAAGGCCTGCTTTTTTTGTTTGATTTCTGATGAAATGAATACAACCGTTAACGAAGTTGTAAAATTTAACGTGATCAAAATTTAATAATCAGACAACACGATCCTTTTATATTGATCTAATAAGACCTTGATAGTATATTAGTCTCGTCTGCCGTTGAGTTTTGCTGGCTGTTCTGGCCTGAGACGCTTCAGGAGAATCCTCAAGACATGAGTGGTCGAGATAGCTTTACTGTTTTGTCGTTTGTGCTACTAGCGATGGTTCAGGGCTGTGCACCACCGGCTGAGGAATCGTATTCTGCCAGTGTGCAACTGGCCAAATTGCCGGCTGAAATGAAGCAATCGGCTGAGCAGATATTGAAAGACCAGTGTGGCACGCCGGCCCGGCCGAAGATGCTTGGTAATTCACGCATGGACTTGGCACACCTTGGCCGTGGAGTAGCCGTTTATCGTCAATATTGCCAGCAATGCCATGGGGTGACTGGCGATGGCAATGGCCCAGTGGCCAAATACATGATTCCCAAGCCCCGGGATTATCGTCGCGGCATTTTCAAATTCACATCGACAACCTATGGCTCAAAGCCTCTGCGAGAAGATTTGCACCGAACGATCAAACGAGGGGTCATGGGCACATCCATGCCATCGTTTGACCTTCTGCCACCGGAAGATCTTGAGGCCGTGACTGACTATGTTCTTGCCCTGACTCATAGGGGCGAGCTTGAGGCCCAACTGGCTGACTCTGCGGAATTCGACGGCAAGATCGACCCAGCCGCCGTGCCTGGCATGATTGATGGCATCATGAATCTGTGGAAGGAAGCCAGGTCAAACGTGGTGAACCCGCGTGCCCCGATGCCTGCTTTGACAACGGCCGATATTGATGCCGGCAAGGAGATCTTCCTGAAAATTGGGTGTAACAAGTGCCATGGCGACCAGGGGCGGGCGGAAGTCAGCGACGAACTGCCACCGGATATCTGGGGCAACCCGAACAAGGCGGCTGATATCACAGCCGGGATGCTGCGAGGCGGCACAGAGCCGCTGGACGTTTACCGCCGTATTGAGGCTGGCATTAATGGCACATCCATGCCTGCATTTAAGGCCCAGTTTGAGAAGAATCCGGAAGAGATCTGGAAGCTCGTTGCCTATGTCATGCACGTTTACGACATGCGTCGTGACGGAGTCATTCCCGCTTCGGGCATACTCAAACCCTATCCGGGGGTCGGTGCAGCCGCGGCTGAATCAGCGGCACCGGCGAGTGGCAGTGAATGAAAGCGGAAGATTAGGGATGGGGCCTTTGAGAAAAGCCTTGTGATGAATTGAAGAGAGTCATTTGAAGACCATGGAGCATGGCTCGACATGGAAATAAGCCAGATCGAAGAAGAGCTGAAACAGCTTCGACAGTAGGTGACCGAGCTGGAAGAACAGGCTGCTGAAACCCCTCCAGCGTGGGTGCCGCCCGAGCGATATTTTTATTACGACGCTGCCAGCGGATTCATGCTGGGTGTGTTTGGCTCGGTAGTCAGCCTGATGTTTAATGTGATTGGCTCTGTTATTGCCGGACTTGATCCCCTACAGCTAATACGTGTATATCTGACTTTTCCCCTTGGCCAGCAGGCCCTGAACCTTGCGGAAGCCGGCGGTACGACCAAATCAGTGCCAGATGGACTGATTCTGGCCCTTGGTTGTAGTCTTTATCTGGGCACGGGCATGCTTCTGGGTGTGCCAGTGTTTCTGGTTGTGAACACCTTGGCGAAGAACAAGGGGGCCGTTCAGCGTGTCATTGTGGCTGTTATGGTTAGCCTGGCTGTCTGGGCTTTCAATTTCTATGCCATTTTGTCGTGGCTTCAGCCCGCGTTTTTCGGTGGGAACTGGATTACGAGCGGCGAATATCTGCCCTGGTGGGTGGCTGCGGCAACACATGCTGTTTTTGGCGCAACGATTGCGATACTGGCTCCGCTGGGTCAATTTTCGCGAGATCGCAAATGATCTTCAGGAAAATCATAACAAGAGTTTAATGACAGGTCATTCTGGAGGATGGTTCCCGTGCAAACGCAGCCGACCCAAGCGGCGCCCATGCCCCGATACTCCGAGCTGGTTGATGAGCGACTGGTTCGCTGGTATCTGATCTCGGCAGCCGGATATCTGATGGTCTCGATGCTGGCCGGCCTTTTGATGGGGCTTCAGCTCATCAGGCACAATCCCTTTGGCGGAATTGAGCTTCTCTCGCCCGGCCGCTGGCGCATGGTTCACACCAATGGCGTGGCTTATGGCTGGCTTGCTACCGCTTTTCTGGGAATGATGCACTGGGTGGTGCCAAGGCTTACGCTGAGGCCAGTCTTCAGCAGGCAGCTCTCATACTTTATCTTTTTTGCATGGCAGGTGGTGGTGCTGGGCACGGTGGTGGGTATTCTTCTGGGTGAGGCTCAGGGGCTTGAGTGGGGTGAGACACCAGTCTGGATCGACCCGTTGGCCCTGGCCGGGCTTGCTTTGGTAGCTTTTAACTTTGGTGCGCCCATCCGCCACATGCATGGGCCGATGTATGTCACCCTGTGGTACTTCACGGCAGCCCTGATCTGGACATTCCTGACCTATGCCATGGGCAATTTTCTACCGCAGTATTTTGTCAGTGGGACAAGTGCCGGTGCGGTCGGTGGCCTGTTCATTCATGACCTTGTCGGGCTTTTCGTAACACCGCTGGGTTGGGGTATGATGTATTTCTTCGTGCCCATCATGCTTAAAAAGCCAATCTGGAGCCACGGCCTCTCGCTGGTCGGCTTCTGGGGCCAGGCGTTTTTCTATCCGCTCACAGGCATTCACCACTTTCTTTACACGCCCATACCGATGTTTCTGCAATATGGGGCTGTGCTTTCGACAATTGCTGTCGAGATGGTTATGACAACCGTCATTGTGAACTTCTTCGCCACCATTCGCGGCAGCACGCGTGCCCTGGCTGAAAATATCCCCATCCGCTGGTTCTATACCGGTATGGTCTTTTACTTCCTGACCTGCCTTCAGTGCGCTTTTCAGACGACACTCACTTTTCAGGCCCTGATCCACTTCTCGGACTGGGTTGTTGGCCATGCTCATATGGTGATGTATGGGGTTTTCAGCCAGTGGCTTATCGGAGTGACTCTTTATCTTCTGCCTCGGATCTGGAAGACCGACTGGTATAGCCGCCACCTGCTGGAATGGCAATACTGGACATCTCTGCTGGGCATTGCCGTAATGTCGGCCGACCTGATCATTCTGGGGGTCTTTCAGGGCCTTATGTGGGCCAGTCTGGCCCCGTGGTCTGACACCATTGCCTTCTCTATTCCGTGGTGGGCACTACGAGTGGTTTCAGGTCTGCTGCTGCTGGTCAGTCACAGCATATTTATTGTGCATATGGTACTGACGTGGATGAAGGCCGTGGCCGAGCGAAAGGCTGCCGCTTCAGCTAACAGAGTTGAAGCCCAGCCAGTATGACAAAAGCCTGGATTTAAAGAGGAGATATTGAAACATGTTAGAGAATAAATCCGGCGTCTTTTTCATCGGCGGCATCTTCTTTTTCGGCCTGGCGTTTGTCTCGCAGGCTGTGGTGCCGATTCTGATGTATCGCGATCAGCCGGAAAAAACTGCTGAGCAACTGGTTAACCCTAACGTGCGTTACCAGCTTGAAGACTTGGCCAAGCGGTTTCCTGAACCTTTCAAAGCGGCCTTCGGCGAAATTCCGCCCAATGCTACGCCCGATCGAGCCAATGCCGAACGCGAAGCCTGGCTGAACAAAGTTGCCGCCGATGCCCTTCGCATTGGCCGCAAGGCCTACACCGGTGAGGCCTGCTGGCATTGCCACAGCCAGTTTGTGCGGCCCGTTTCCAATGAAGACCGCCGCTGGGGCCCCGTCGCAAAAGCGGAAGAATATCAGAACGAACTGCAAAGGCCCGTACTTTTCGGCACTCGCCGGGTCGGCCCTGACCTCTCCCGCGAGGGTGGCCGCCGCTCTAACGACTGGCACGCCGTGCACCTCTTCCAGCCCAATTCACTCATCGCTGGTTCGCCCATGCCCGCATACCCGTGGTATTTTGACGGCGATCCCTCAAAGCCAAACAAAAAAGGCCTGAGCCTGATTCTTTACCTCCAGTGGCTCGGTTCGTGGCTTGAAAGCTACCCTTACTACGAAGACTACAAGCCTTCACCTCTGAAGGATCCGGTGGCCAAAGCCACCCCACTTGTAACTGCGGCAGCACCCGTTGCGGGGGCCGCCAAATGACCACACAGGCCAATGCTCCGACAAAAGTAAGGTTTTCGGGTTCGTCCATCTGGACAACCGTCATTTTCGCTGTGCTCATTCTGGTGCCGTGCTTTATTGGCTTTGGCAACAAGCTTCGCGAGTTCATGCTGCTTTATAGTGGTCAGGTAGATGGACTTTTCGCCATTTCACCGATTGTCAATTACCTTCTGGCCAGTACGGGTTTCTTTTTCCTCTTCTAGTGGGGCATCTTCAATGGAATGTTTGCCCGAATTGAAGAGCCGAAACGAGATCTCCTTCGCCAGGAATGGGCACTTGACCAAGCCCAGGCCGAATATGAATCCGGGTTGGCAAAAAAGCCGTCGCTACCAGGCAACGACGGCCCGAGCATTTACGAACTGTCGGCACGAATGAATCACGAGTGAGGTTTTAGATAGCCATGCCACTGACCACGCCCGACATGTCGCCCGAGCAGGAAAATCGCTATCACACTTATGTGGGTAGCCAGATCCCTTGGTTTATCCACCTTTTGTGGGTGTTTTTCTGGGCTTTTGTGATCGCTTACTTCCTGAACTGGCTGATTCCGGCCATTCTGAGCGACCCGGTTCTCACCAAGCCTGTATGACTCACTCGAGTCAAGTGCAGTGCGCTTACTGCCATCTTCCCGTGCCCGGCTCTGATGGCCTGGAAAACAGGCCTTCAACGCCGCTATTTTGCTGCTATGGCTGCCGACTGCCGGCCGAAATCACGCAGGTTCAGGGGCAGGAGGCCGTGGTTCGCTGGATGCTTGTACGCGTGGGCACCGCGATTTTCCTCACTCTGAATCTTTCCGTCTTCACGATGGCACTCTGGTCCAGCGATGTTTACGGCCCATCCATTGGCAACACACAGATGGAACAGGCCTATGCGGATCTTTTCCGATACCTGAGCCTGATCGTTTCCGCCCCGGTCATGCTCATGCTCGGGCCCCCACTGGCAAAGTCCGCATTGGCCGGCATTCGCTCCGGCCGACCCGGCACCGACCTCCTCGTTGTTGTCGGTGTCTGGGCCGCTTTTCTCGCCTCGGTTTATGCGGTCTTTTCTGGCAGTGGGCCGATTTATTTTGAAGTCGCCTGCGTTGTTCTGATATTTGTCACACTAGGCCGCTGGCTTGAGGCCTCGGGCAAGCTGCACACGCAAAAAGCCATTTACGACCTGGCCAACCTCATGCCCGCCGAATCGCCCGTCGTTCGCGGTGGGCAGGTGGTTGTTGTGCCCGTTGCCGAGATTGAAACGGGCGAGATTCTCCAGCTTCGCCCCGGCGATCGCGTCGCCTGCGATAGTTGTCTTGTGTCAGGCGATGTTACCGTTGATGAGCAGATCATCACTGGCGAAAGCCTGCCGCTGTGGAAAAAGCCCGGCGAGAAGCTGCCTGGTGGCTCACTTGTGATTGGGGGCACAGCCACCGCCAGCGTCACAGCCCGGTTTGACCAGAGCACCGTTGCCCGCCTGATCGACCACGTTCGTCAGGCTCGTGAAGCAAGGGGCCGATACGCCCGCATGGCCGACCGTGTGGCTGCCTGGCTTTTGCCCATCGTGCTTGTGCTTTCGCTGGTTGCGGGGCTGGTTCATTCCGGCCACGGCGGCCCAGCACAAGGACTTCTGGTTGCCATGAGCATCTTGCTCATCGCTTGCCCATGCGCAGTGGGCCTGGCCACGCCGCTGGCTGTCTGGTCGGCGATGGGCTCGGCCGCTCGAGGGGGTGTGCTTTTTGCCGATGGCGAATCGCTTGAAAAACTTGCCCAGGTTGACACGATCTTTTTCGAAAAACCGGCACTCTCACCACCGGCCAGCCTTGCCTGGTCGGCTCATTCTGGCTGGAAAAGCCTGCCGATGATTGCCCGATTCCGATTCTTCTTGCACTTGCCTGTCGATCGGCTCATCCAGTGG
>JBJTRR010000087.1:0-2028 GCA_046076185.1 bacterium
TGATTGAAAAGCTGGAAGGCCAGATTGCCAGCCTGGAACAGACCATGGCCGACCCAGCCTTTTACAAGCAGGATAAGGCTGTGATCGCTGCGCGGAATAATGAAATGGAAAAATTCCGCAATGAACTGAACCAGGCATATGCCCGCTGGGAAGAGCTGGAACCGGCATAAATGTTGAGAAAACTTATTTCCTGAATGACTTTAATTGCAATTGCATTTCAAACCAGGTTTGCCACGACCTGGCCAGTGAATTGAAACCGATATGATTTAACAGGGTAATGATCTGGGCTGGTTCAGGAGATTTTCCCTTGGGAAAGGCCTGGCGAATGATCGGTTCAAGGCGTGTCGGGTCAAGCATCTCTCTGATTTCAAGCATCCGGGCCGATTCAAAAGCGGCCTCCTTCTCCTTACCCACAGCCTTTAAGGCCCTTGCCAGGCGATATCGTGTCTTCCATTCGTAAGAGGCCTTTTGAATTACCATTTCAAATGAAGCGATTGCATTTTGATAATCCTGCCTGGCATCCTGCAGATACCGCCCCTGTAGCCTGTGAAATCCGGCAGTATTTCTCGCTGATGTTGGCCATGCCTGCAGCAGTTTTCCGGCTTCTTCAAACTGGCCGCTGGTCAATTGCATTTCCACCAGTGCCTGGCGAATATCAATACTTTCAGGGTATTTCTGAAGTAAATTTGCAGCCGATTGCAATCGAATATCCCGGGAAGGGTCGTCGGGCAGCGGGTTTTCATTATAGCGTTGTAAAAGAGCTGCTGCGGCAAGCGATTCACCGGGTTCGGCCGCTTCCCAGCGAGCCAGTCTCTGGCGAATCAGGGCCGGGTCAAGGTCGGTTAAAAGCCCCAGTGTCGCCGTCATCAGCACTTCCGGCGATCTTCGGGCAATTTCATTTGTCGCAATCTGTTCTGTTAATTCAATCATCCGGTCGGTCTGGCCAAGCACACGCAGCAGGTCCAGAAATATCACCCAGCCTTCGGGTTTGTCAGGGCTTTTGGCAGACCACTGCTCCAGTAATCGCAACGCCACCGACGGATGATCGGCCCTCAGCGCCGCTGTGGCCCAGTCCTGCAGATCCTGTGGCGAAATACGCCCTGATTTCAATTCGGCCAGCCTGGCATAGCCGGCCTCGGCGTCAGTATATCGGCTCTGCCGCAGGTCATTATCAATCTTTTTGCGAAGTGTCTTTTCCCGGTCACCAAATTGTAACCAGAGAACTGAAATGAAACCCGCAAGTATCACTGCGAAAATGCCAGCCAGCACATATCTGGGGTTTAATCCCTGTCTCGGCTGCCACTGCGCATTCTCTGCCGGCCGGGCCAATGGCATTTCGCGCTGTTTCTGCGGTTTCTTTCGCTGGCTCACAATTGTCCGTCCATCGCCTTATTCATTGCCCGATGTCAATTCCATCACAATATCTGCCATAATTCGCGCAGCTTTAATCATATCGCCATCCGTTGCATTTGCCGGAAAACTCACGCGAATGGCACTCTTCGCCCGCTCCTCGCTCAGGCCCATTGCCAGAAGCATCGGCGAGGCACGCATGCTGCCCGAAGCACATGCCGAGCCCAAGCTCGCCGCCACACCTGCCAAATCAAGCTTCATCAGCGCCAGTTCGCCCACAAACTGCCCGTGCACAAAACTGATATTCAGCGTCTGGGGCAGCCTTTTATCAGCACATTCGGGACTATTGATTTCAATTCCGGTTCCTGAATCTGCCAAATGCAATTGCAATTCGCCCAGCAGCAGGGTACGCCAATGATTCCACCTTTCATGCCGGGCAGCTTTCTCCTGCTCAAACAGTTTCAATGCCTCTGCCAGCCCCACCGCCAGGGCCACGGGCGGGGTGCCCGCGCGGCGGCCTTTCTGCTGGCCTCCGCCACTGATCAGCGGCTCAAGCAAAGTTCCCTTCCTCACCAGCAGAATGCCAATTCCCGGCGGGCCGTGCATTTTGTGCGACCCTGCGGCCAGTGTCGTCACGCCCAGCTTTTTGAAATCGACACCAATGCGCCCCACGGCCTG